>RFGE01000161.1 GCA_003696105.1 Deltaproteobacteria bacterium
CGCGCGGCGCCGTCACAGCAACCACGCGAGCAGCGCGATGACCGTGATGAGCACGACGACGCCCGCGCCGATCGCGACTGTCCCGCGGATCAGCGACGCGCGATCGTAGGCCTCGCGCTCGGCGAGCAGGCGATCGATCTCGGTCGACTTGGCGCCGATCGCGCTCCGCAGTTTGTCGATGCGCTCGTACAGGCCGGCGAACTCCGGCGCATCGATGCGATGGAGGTTGACGATCGTGCCGAGTGTGACGAGGCGGCGCTGGATCTCGGCTTCGGCCTGCGCCAGTTCGCGGTTGCGCCGCCCCTGCTCCGCCTCGATTTCCGCGAGCCGGTGGCGGTGCCCCTCGCGCGCGTCGTTGAGGCTCGCACGCGCGGCATCGAGTTCTTGCTCGAGAACGGCGACCTTGCCGGCCGCCTGCTCGATGGGGCGCTCGAGCGCGGCGAGCCTTCGCTCGATGTCCTGGCGCTGCGGGTCGAGGTCGGCCGCGTCGCGCCGCAGGTCCTCGGCCGCCCGGCGTAACCCGGCCCGCTCCTCGGCGCTCGCTGCCTTGGCCGCCTGCGCGTCGCGATCGTCGGCGGCCTTGAGGTTCGCCTTCTGCTGGCGCTCGATCTGTTTGCGCTGGTCGCGCAGCGTCCGTCGCTGCGCTTCGAGCGCCGCGAGTTCGGCCTGCGCTTTTTCGAGCCGCTCCTGGGCCTCGCGGACCTTGTCCTCCCGTTCGGCGGAGATCTCGGCGAACCGCGCGCGCTCCTCCGCCTCGCGGTTGGCGAGCTCGGCCAGCGCGCGATCCGCCTTGGCCCGCTTGGCCTCCGCCGCATCGATCGCGGCGTTCTCGGCGCGCAGCGCCCGATTGTCGATCCCCATCGCGCGCACCTGCTTGCCGAGCACGCCGAGCAGTTCGTCGAGTGCGGCGGTTTCGGCGCGGATGTCCTGTTGCAACTGCTTGACCGCGCGGCGTCGCTGCCAGCGCGCGCGCGCGAACGCGACGGCGTAGCGCGCGGCGGACCACACGCCGCCGTCCGGCACGTCCGGCACCGGGTCGAGTTGGATCGGTTTGGGGGCGGCCGCGAGGTCCGCCGCGGTGACGCGCGTCGGCGGAGGGTCCGGCACGCTCGGTGCGCGCGTCTCGCCGCCGCCGTCGGCCCGCCCGCCTTCGCCCGCGGCGTCCGCGCGCCCGCCTTCGCCCGCGGCGTCCGCGCGCCCGCCGGCCCGACCGTCCTCGGGACCGGCGTCGGCGCCGTCACGCGCCCGCAGCGCGCCGGCGCCGCGCCGCTCCGGCGTCCCCGGCGGTGGCGGCGGCGACGGCTGCCGCGGTCGCCGCACTCCGGCCGGGCCGACGTGCGGCAGCTCGACCGACCGCGCGTGCGGCGCCGGCATCGCCGCACCGGTGGACGCGCGCGGTGGCGGCGTCGACGGCCGGCGCACGTCCGGGGCCGCCGCGGGAGCCGTCGGCCCGCGCGTCGGGTCGGCCCGCCGTTTCGGCGGCGGCGGCAGCCGCCGAGCGCACGCACCGCAGTGCGTCGCCTCGTCCGCGTTGTCCGCGCTGCAAAACGGGCAGAACCGCATCTATCGACAGAGTAAATCGGCCGCCGGCGGCTCGGCCAGCTCCGCCCGCGCCCATTCGGATGCGTGCACCGCGCGCCCGCCGACGACCGTGAGTTCCACCTTCGTGGCGAGCAGCGACCGATCCGCGGCGAGCGGGCGGTCGAACACGGTCACGTCGGCGAGCATGCCGGCGCGCAGCCGGCCGACGCGGTCCTCCGCGAAGCCCGCGTACGCCGCGTCGGCGGTGAACGCGTGCAGCGCCTCGGCCAGGGTCAGGCGCTGGTCCGGGTACCAGCCGCCGGGCGGCTGCCCTTGTGCATCCTGCCGGGTCACGGCCGCGTACACTCCCAACAGCGGCGACACCTCCTCGACCGGAAAGTCCGAGCCGGCCGCGATGCGCCCGCCGGACGCGAGCACCGAACGCCACGCATACGCGCCGCGCACCCGCTCGGGGCCGAGCCGCTGCTCCGCCCACCGCATGTCGCTCGTGGCGTGCGTCGGTTGCATCGACGCGATCACGCCGAGCGCGCCGAATCGCGGTATGTCCTCGGGCGCGAGCACCTGGGCGTGCTCTACGCGAAACCGCAGGTCCGCACCCGGGTGTGCCGCGATCGCGCGCTCGAATGCGTCGAGCGCGTTGCGGTTGCCGCGATCCCCGATCGCGTGGACCGCGACCTGCCACCCGGCGTCCGCGGCCGCCATCGCGAGCGCCGCGAGTTCGTCGCGCCCCGTGATCTCGAGTCCGGTGTTGCCCGGGTCGTCGGCGTACGGCGCCAGCAGCGCCGCACCGCGCGAACCGAGCGCGCCGTCGGCGAATGCCTTGACGCCGCGGAGCGAAAACCGGCCGTCGCCGTCGTCGAGGTAGCGCTTGCGCGTCGCCAGTTCGCCCGCGATGCCGGCGCGGTACGCCAAAAGCGCATACACCCGCAGCGGCAGCTCGCCGTCCGCCGCCATCTCCCGGTAGACGGCGATCGTGTCGTCGGTCAGCCCCATCTCGTGCACGCCGGTGAGACCCGCCGCCACCGCAACCCGCGCGGCGGCCGCGATGCGCCGGCGCCGCTCGGCCGCCGACGGCTCGGGGATCTTCGCCTCGATCAGATCCATCGCCGCGTCGACCAGCACGCCGGTCGGCTCGCCGGCCGCGTCGCGCACGATCTTGCCGCCGGGCGGGTCCGCCGTGGCCCGCGTCACGCCGGCGAGTGCGAGCGCGCGCGAGTTGGCCCACAGCGCGTGCCCGTCGACCCGGCGCACGGCGACCGGGTGGTCGGGCACGGCGGCGTCGAGCGTAGCGCGCGTCGGAAACCGCGCCGGCTGCCATCGAGTCTGGTCCCAGCCGCGGCCGGTAATCCACTCGCCAGCCGCGCGGCCCGCGGCCGCCGCCGCGATGCGCTCGGCCGCCTCGACCTCGCTCGCCGCGCCCTTGAGCGCCACCGTGGCGAGCGCGCCGCCGAGCCCGTACAGGTGCGCGTGCGCGTCGATCAGCCCCGGCGTGACCGTCCGGCCGTCGAGATCGATCACGCGCGTGCCCGGGCCGACGTGGCGGCGCACTTCGGCTACCGTTCCGACCGCAACGATTCGGCCGTCGCGCCACGCGATCGCCTCGGCGTGCGGCGCCGCGTCGTCCATCGTCCACACATCGCCGCCGATGAGCGCGACGTCCGCGGCCGCCGCGCACGGCCCGGCGGCCGGCGCGCGCGGTTCACGCGCCCCGCCGCCGCACGCACCGGCGACCACCGCGGCCGCGGCGGCGACGGTCGCCCGCGCGCTACAGCTCCGTGAGCCCCACTGCGAAGTACGTTCGTATCTCACCGCCCGGCAGACCATACCCCACATCGAACCCGAGCAGGGGCACGACCACCGAGCGGAAGTAGACGCGAATGCCGCCGCCGATGCCGTTGCGCCACGGCGCGAAGTGGTCGGCCGGATCCGGCAGATAGCGGCGGAACGTATCCTTTTGGATGTCGCGGTCGAGGAAGTCGGTGTAGGCCGAGTCCCAAAACGCGAGCGCGCGCCACGACAGCGACCAGAACGTCACGAGCGGCACGGAGTATTCAATCGTTCCCTTGACCTTGAAGTCGCCGCGGAACTCGCGGTTGCGAAATCCGCGCAGGTCGACGCCACCGGAGGTGTACTCGTGTTGCATCGGCATGTCCTTGCCGATGCCAAAGCTCGCCTTCACGATCAGATTGTCGTCGTCGAACAGGTGGCCGCGGCTGCCGAAGAAGCCGCTAAACCCGGCGTACCAATAGTCGAAGTCCGACCCCAGCGACGGCTCGGCTCGCTCGTAGCTCAGCCGGTATCGGTTGCCGGTACGAATGCCGTACCAGTTGGCGCGGCGGTCGAGCTGAAGGATGTATTCGGTCGACACGTCGAACCCGGTATCGCCCGGCGTCGGCGCACGCCGCGCGGGTCCATCGTCGCAGCGCATTGCCTCGGCGCTCGTGTCGTCCGGGTGAACCACGTCGGCACACGTGACGCCCGGCTCGAGAGTCGCGTCGTACCACTTGACGTGGGCGCCGCGCAGCCGTGCGTCGAAGGTGAACGCGCGAAACAAACTGAACCCGAGCTTGACGCCCCCGTTGAGGTAGCGCATCCGCGACGTGCGCACCGGGCGAATCGAAGAATCGGTCACCCCGCTCGGGATGCTGTACTCGGTCACGTCTTCCCACCGCAGGAACGTATCGACCTGCCAGCGAAACCTCGTGCCGGCGATCGACGGGTCGACGTAACCGCCGATGAAGAACGAGTCGGCCGTCGCGATCTGGCCGTACAGCAGCAGCTTCTTGTTTTCGCCGAACAGGTTCGCCTCGGCGAACCCGACGCCGCCACCTCGGTTACCGGGCTGGTTGTAGAACGTCGGCGCGACGATCCAGCTGTGCTTGTCCCGCGCGAGGATCGTGATTCGAACGCCGCCGGGGACGGGCTCCGAAAAGACCTCCACGGACTTGAACAGCTCGCTCGACACCAGCCGCACGCGGATCTCGTCGAGCAACTGGTACGAAAACTCGTCGCCGGGTTCGACGTCGGCGATGAGCAGCACGGTCTCGTCGCTCGTCTTGGTGTTTTCTTCGACGACGATCTCTTTGATTTTGTCGGCTGCGGCTGCGCGCGGAGCGAGCGCCAGCACGGCGAGGACGGCGGCGGCGATTCGAGTCATGGCGTAGTGAAGTCCGGCAACAAGTCTTCCACGAGCACGTCGATCGTTTCCAGTGATCCCGCGCGGTCGATCGTCACGGCGATCGGCTCGCCGACGTCCACCGCGGCCACGATCGCGTCGATCTCGGCGGCGTCGGCGTCCGCCAGCGACTCGCCGCCGAGCTCCGTCACCCGGTCTCCGACCTGCAGTCCCTTGGCGGCCGCGTCCGTCGCAGGGTAGACGAGTGCGATCTGCCACTGGCCGGGGCCGCCGGCCAGTTCGAAGCCGGGTCCGATGAACTCGCGCGGGTCGACGTGCGGCGTGTCCGCGTACGCGCCCAGGGCGATGCGGCGCCCCGCACAGTCGATTCCAAACGCGAAATAGCGCAGCAGCGACCCTCCGACGATCGCGTCGACGCGCTCGCCCGCCTCGGCCGACAGCGCGGCGAACGCATCCCACCCCGGGATGACCAGCGCGGGCACGCTGGTGCGAGTTGCAGCGGAAACCTCCACGCGGCCTACCCGGGTAAGGTAGGCCGGCAGCGGCCCTTGCGCCGTGTCCACCGTCACACCGTCGAGCCGAGGTCGCCCGCCGTCGCCGAGCCGCGCGACCAGGTCCTCCGACAACGTGAGCGAACTCGCCCCGGTGTCGACGAGCGCCGCCACCGGCATCCCCTCGATGACGACTCGGGCGATCACGCGCGTCGGTGGGCGATCGACCGTGCCGCACGCCGGGCAACCGATCGCCGAGTAGGTGCCGCCGCCGCGCACCGCGACGTCGACCCAGATCGGCTCCGCCGCCGCGACATCCGCCGGCCACGTCGCAGGTGGCTCGTCCAGCAGCCACGCCCGCCCGCCGCGGTAGTCGAACACGGCGGGCAACGCGCACAGCAGGTCGGCGCCGATCAGCCCGTCGATCGGCGCGCCGCCGAGCGCATCGTACGCGAGCAGCTCGTAGTCGGCGAACCGCAGCCCGAACGCGGCCAGATCCACCCGGTGGACGCCGGGCGCCAGCTGCGGAAACGAGTCGACGTCGGCGACAGAGAACGGCGCCCCCGTATCGACCAGGAACGTCCCCTCGCCGGCGCCCTCGACCGTTGCGCGCACCCGCGGCGTATCGACCACCACGGCGATCGCGGTCTCCTGGCCTGGCTCGCCTTCGACCCGCAGGCCGTCGCCGGCGCACGCGGCCAGTGCGAGCGCCACTGCGATCCATCGGCACCGGCCCGACACGGCGAAATTATGATATGCCCCGGCCATGACCGCAGCCGAAACCGCGACGCGAAACGTCATCGAATCGACGCTGAGCGACAACCCTGCCTATCGCAAGCTCGACGACCGCCTGTACATCGTCAAGCAAGGGTCGACCTTCGTCATGATCAATATCGTCGACATCGGCGGCGGGCGCGCACAGGTGCGCTGCATCGCGCAGCTGGTCAAGGGCGTCGACATGACCGAGAAGCTCGCGCTCGATCTGCTCACCCTCAACACGAAGCTGCGGTTCGGCGCATTCGGCTACGAGCCCAATGGGCGGCTCATCCTGTTCATCCACTCCATTCTCGGCGGCGACACCCTCGACCCCGAGGAGTTGCTCGCCACCGTCGCGGACGTCGCGCTGCTGGCAGACGAGTACGACGACAAGATCATCGAACAGTACGGCGGCCAGCGCATGAAAGACCTGCTCGAAGAAGCTGCGCTGTCGCGCATCGTGTCGCACGCCGACCTCAGCGCATTTCCCAAAGCATGACCCGACGAGACGAAGCCGGTTTCGGTACGCGCGCCGTGCACGCGGGGCAGTCGCCCGATCCGACGACGGGCGCCGTCATGACGCCGGTGTACCTCACGTCCACCTACGCGCAGGAGAGCCCGGGCCGCCACAAAGGGTTCGAGTACTCACGCACGCACAACCCGACGCGGTTCGCGCTCGAGGCCAACATCGCCGCCCTCGAGGGCGGCAAGCACGGCCTCGCGTTCGCATCGGGCCTCGCCGCCACATCGACCGTGCTGCAGCTGCTGTCGGCCGGCGACCACGTGATCGCGACGGACGACATGTACGGCGGCACCTATCGGCTGTTCGACAAGGTCTACCGGCGGTTCGGCCTCGAGTTTACCTACGTCGATCCGCGCGGCGGCGGGCCGGCGGTCCAGGCGGCGCTGCGCCCGAACACACGCCTCGTGTGGATCGAGACGCCGACCAACCCGATGCTCAAGCTGTGCGACATCGCGCAGGTCGCCGAGGTGTGTCGCGCGCGGGACGTGTTGCTCGCCGTCGACAACACGTTCATGACGCCTTACTTTCAGCGGCCGCTCGAACTCGGAGCCGACCTCGTCGCGCACTCGACGACCAAGTACCTCAACGGCCACTCGGACGTGGTCGGCGGCGTGCTCGTGACCGACAGGGACGACCTGCACGAGCGCCTCGCGTTCCTGCAGAACGCGGTCGGCGCCGTGCCGTCGCCGATGGACAGCTTCCTGGTGCTGCGCGGCACCAAGACGCTGCACGTGCGCATGCAGCGCCACGCCGACAACGCGGGCGCATTGGCCGAGTGGCTGTCGCGCCATCCCCAGGTCAAGCGTGTGGTGTACCCCGGCCTGCCGTCGCACCCGCAGCACGAACTCGCGCGCCGGCAGATGCGCGGCTTCGGCGGGATGATCAGCTTCGACCTCGCCGGCGACCTTGCGGCGGCGCGCCGGTTCCTCGAGGCGTGCGAGCTGTTCGCGTGCGCCGAGTCGCTAGGCGGCGTCGAGTCTCTGATCGAGCACCCGGCGATCATGACTCATGCGAGCGTGCCGCCCGAGCGCCGCCGCGAACTGGGCATCGACGACGGGTTCATCCGCCTGTCGGTCGGCATCGAGGACCTGGACGACCTGCGCGCCGACCTCGAGCGCGCGTTCCGCGCCGCAGCCACCTAGCGGGACGCCTTCTTCGCCGCGATCGCGTTCCGCGCCGCAGCCACCTAGCGGGACGCCTTCTTCGCCGCGATCGCGTCCCACGCGCCCGACTCGAGCGCGGCGACCATGCGCTCGCACAGGTCGGGGGGCGGCTCCGGCGGCGGCAGGTTGCGGTAGACGGCCTGGACGTCGCGAAGCGGCGCGTCCTCGCGGTCGGGGCCCGCGCCGTACCGGCCGAACGGCACCGGCTTGGCGCGCAGGTTCACCTCGCCGGACGTGCGGATGAACCCTTTGTGGAGCGCAATCCCGACGCGCGCGGGGCACCGGCACGGATTGAGAGGATCGATGTGCTCGCACCGCGGGGCGAGGTAGTCGGCGATCTTCTTGCGCGCACGCGACAGCCGCACCTTGTAGGCGCTGGAGGACACGCCGAGAATCTTGGCCGCCTCCGCGGCGCCGACACCGAGCACCGCGTCGAGCGCAAATGCCGCCCGCTCGCCGGGAGGTAGGCAGTTCATGACCGCGGTCATGCAGCCCTGCTTGAGCTCCCACAACAAGAAGTCGCGCTGCGGATCGCTGAGCGACCGCACAGCGTCGGTGCGCGTCGCCTCGCTGCGCAAGGTCTCGTCGAGCATGTCGAACGTGACCTCCGGCGATCGCGGCAGGCGCTTTTCGAGCACGTGGCCGGCGATGCGCAGCAGCCACGCCTCGACGCGGTCCTCGTCCGGCAGGTCATCGCGACCGACGTAGGCGCGCAGGAACACCTCCTCGACCGCGCTGGCCGCCCGCGCGGCGTCGAGGGTCATGCGGAAGGCAAAGTTGTACAGGGTGCGGCAGTGCCGGTCGATGAGGGGACGGAACGCCTCGGCAGCCTTGGACACCACGGTCGGGCCATCGTATCACGGCCGGCCGGTTCGCCGGCCGCGTCAGCGCGTGATGTCGGTCGCAGGTTGCGGCGGCTCGGCCGCATCCGGCTGCGGCGCCGCACACGCCGCCTGGCGGAAGTCGGCGTCGTCGCGCGCGGTCCGGCCGTTGGCCGGCGCCTGGAACGTCGCGAGTTCGCGCGTGACGTCGCGCAACAGGTCCGCCTTCTCGCGATAGGGCAAAAACGCGCTCTTGAAGCCGGATACCACGACGTCCTTGATGCGATCGAGATCCCACCCGTAGTGCTGGTGGCACAGCCACAGTTCCTTGGACACGGTCGTGTCGGTGATCAAACGGTTGTCCGTGTTGATCGTCACCCGCAGGCCGTAGTCGACGTAGAAGTCGACCGGGTGCGACTCCCAGCCGCTGCAGGCCTTGGTCTGGATGTTGGACGACACGCACACCTCGAGCGGAATGCGATGGTCGTTGACGTAGTTGAGCAGGTCGCCATTTTCGCGCAGGCGCGTGCCGTGACCGATGCGGTGGGCGCCGCACTGGTGGATCGCCTGGGCGATCGACTCCGGGCCGTACGCCTCGCCGGCGTGCGCGGTGCAGTTGATGTTGTTCATCAAGATGAGTTCGAACGCGGCGCGGTGGTGTTTGGCCGGGTTGTTCATCTCGGCGCCGGCGAGGTCGAAGCCGACGACGTGCCGGTTCTTGTAGGCGACGCACAGCTCGGCCATGCGCACGGACGACTCGGCGCTCATCGACCGGATCCCGCACAAGATGACCCCGTAGCGGATGCCGAATTCGCGCTTGGCCATGCGCAGGCCGTGCAACACCGCCTCGACGATGTCCGCCAGACCGAGGCCGCCGCGGCGGTGCAAAAGCGGGCTGTAGCGCACCTCGAGGTAGCGCACGTTCTCGCGGTGGGCGTCCTCGGCCAACTCGTAGGCCGCGCGCACCAGCGCATCGCGCGTCTGCAGCACCGACAGCGTGATGTCGAACGCCTTCAGGTAGTCTTCGAGCGACTCGCACCGCTCGCCGGCGTACAGCAGGTTGAACAGCTCGCCGCGATCGAACGTCGGCAGGTCCACGCCCTGCTGTTTGGCGAGGTCGATGATGGTGTCGAGCCGCAAGCTGCCGTCGAGGTGCAGGTGCAGGTCCGTCTTCGGCAGTTTCTCGATCAGGTCGAGAGTCAGGGCGGCAGTCATCCCGCCAGTATAGCAGGATCAGCGGGCGCGCTCTTCGAGCCAGTCGAGCACTACCGCCGCCCGGCTGCCCCCCTCCAGAGCGTCGATGTGGCGAATCCCCGTCGGGGATGTGACGTTCAACTCGGTCAGCCGGCCGCCGATGACGTCGAGCCCGACGAAGTACAGGCCCAGCTCTCGCAGCCGCGGCGCCACCGCCCGGATGATCGCCCAATCGGCGTCGTCGATCGCGGTCGCCACCGCGCGACCGCCCACGTGCAGGTTCCCGCGCGCCTCGGCGCCCTGCGGCACGCGCAACACCGCCCCGATCGGCTGGCCATCCAGCAGCAAGATGCGCTTGTCGCCGTCGACCGCCTCCGGGATATAGCGCTGAGCGATCGCCCACGCGCGCCCGTGCTGCGTCGCCGTCTCGAGCAGCGCGCTCGTGTTCGGGTCGCCGCGCCGCACCAGGAACACGCCGAGGCCGCCGAACCCGTCGACCGGCTTGACGACGATCGCGCCGCCCTGCTCGTCGAGAAACTGAGCGATCCGCGTGCGGTCGCGCGTGACGATGGTCGGCGGCGTGAGCTCGGGGAAGTCGAGCACCGCCAGGTGCTCGTTGAACTCGCGCAGCCCGCGCGGATCGTTGACGACGAGCGTCTTGTCGCGGGCGCGGTCGAGCAGCCACGTCGCGTGCAGGTACGCGACGTCTACGGGTGGATCCTTGCGCATGAGCACCGCGTCGACCGCCTCGATCGGGATCGTCGCGCGCTCCTCGGCGCGGAACGCATCCTGCGGCGCGTCGGCCAGCCCGACCGCCGTACGCTGTGCGGCCGCCACCGGATCGTCGTGCTCGAGCGACAGGTGCTCGGGCTGGCAGGTCCACACCTCGTGGCCGCGAGACGCCGCCTCGAGCATCAGCGCGTACGACGTGTCGCCGGCGAGGTCGAGTCGGTCGAGCGGATCGACGATGAACAGAAACCTCATGGCTCGGCGTCGGCGTCCCGCCCGCCCACGCTGACCTTCGTCGGCAACAGGTGGTCGAGCCCGTGCTTGCGCATCCGGTAGTACAGCGTCGACCGGTTGATGCCGAGCAGGCGGGCGGCTCCGGCGATGCTGCCGTTGCTGCGGTCCACCGCCGAGATGATCTCGCGCCGCTCCTCGTCGGCCAGGCGCTCGGTGAGCGGCCGGCTCGGGTCGGCCGCCGTGGCCGCGGGGACGGCCTCGGCCGACGCGGCCTGCGCCCGCGGGCCGAAGTCGAAGTCGTCGGCGTCCAGCTGCGGGCCGCGCGCGACGATCAGCGCCCGTTCGACCACGTTCTCCAGCTCGCGCACGTTGCCCGGCCAGGTGTAGCGGCGCAACTTGTCGAGCGCCGCGTCGGTGACGCCGGCGACCCGCTTGCCGGTCCTCGCGCCGTACTTGGCGAGGAAGTGGTCCACCAGCGGGCGGATGTCCTCGATGCGATCGCGCAGCGGCGGCAGCACGATTGGAAACACGTTCAGCCGATAGTACAGATCCTCGCGGAACGTCCCGTCCTCGATCATCTCCTCGAGGTTGCGGTTGGTCGCCGACACCACGCGGACGTCCACGCGCAGCGTCTCGGTGCCGCCGACCCGTTCGAACTCCTGCTCCTGCAGCACGCGCAGCAGCTTGATCTGCACTTCCATGGGCAGGTCGCCGACCTCGTCGAGGAACAGCGTGCCTCCGTCGGCCAACTCGAACCGTCCCGGCCGGCGCGCCACCGCGCCGGTGAACGCGCCCTTCTCGTGGCCGAACAGCTCGGACTCGAGTACGCCGGGCGCCAGCGCGGCGCAGTTGACGCGCACGAACGGCTTGTCCTCGCGCGGCGAGTTGATGTGGATGGCGTGGGCGACCAGTTCCTTGCCGGTGCCGGTCTCGCCCCGGAGCAGCACGGTGGACATCGTGGGCGCGACCTGTTCGACCTTTTGCAGCACCTCGCGCAGCGCCGGACTGTCCCCGATGATGTTGCCGAAGTCGAACGCGCCGTGGATTTCGCGGTTGAGGTAGCCGGTGTACGCGGCGAGTTGCTGCTGCATGCGGCGGTTCTCGCGCACGAGGTGAAAGCGCTCGATCGCCTGGACCAGCGTGCCGCGCAGTTCCTTGGCGTCCCACGGCTTGGTCACGTACCGATAGATGTGGCCGAGATTGATCGCGTCGATGAGGACATCGACATCGGTGAAAGCGGTGAGGATGATCCCGACGGCGTCCGGCCGGATCTTTTGCGCCTCGCGCAGAAGATCGAGCCCGGTCATCTTGGGCATCCGTTGGTCCGACACGATGACGGCGACGTCGTGCTCGGCCAGCAGGTCGAGCGCTTCGGCGCCCCCGGTGGCCGTGAGGACCTTGAACGCCTTGCGAAAGTTGAACCGGAACGCGTCGAGGTTGTCCTGTTCGTCGTCGACGATGAGGATCGGGTATCGGTCGAGCGGTAGCGTCATGGCGGCCCCGGCGCGAAACGCGGCTCGCCCGGAGATAACATGGCGCGCCGGGCCTGTATAGTCGGCGGTAGAGGGTGCGCGCGCGACTGCCAGGGATTGCCGTATTCCTCGCCGCGTTCGCGGCGTATGCGGCGACGGCGTCGCCGGCCATCGGCTGGCTCGATTCGCCGGAGTTCGTCGCGGTCGGCGCGTCGCTCGGCATCGCTCACTCGCCGGGGCATCCGCTGGCGGGCCTCCTCGGCCGGCTCGCGACGCTCGTGCCGGTCGGCGATGCGGCGTTTCGGGTGAACCTGCTGTCGGCGGCGTGCGGCGCGGCGGCGGCGGCGGCGCTGTACGCGCTGGCGCGCGAGGCCCTCGGCCGGCTGGCCCCCGCCGTCACCGGCGCGCCGCGCGAGGTGGTCGCCGCCGCGGTGGCGCTGACGGTGGCGCTGTCGGTGGCGGCGTGGCGCCAGAGCGTGCGCGCGGAGGTCTACGCACTGCAGGCCGCGCTGCTGTTTGCGGGCGGTGCGCTGGTCTTGCGATGGGACCGGCGGCCGCGCGTGCGGCCGCTCGCGGCCGCGGGTCTCGCCGCCGGGCTGGCGGGCGCCCACCACCACTGGATGGCGGCGCTGTTCTTCGGCCCGGTCGCGGTGTTCGCGCTCGCGCGGCGGCGGCCACGGCGGCCGACGGCGCGGGCGGCGGCCACGGCGGCGGCCGCGGCGGCCCTCGGCCTCGCGTCGTTCGCCTACCTGCCGGTGCGCGCCGCCGCCGACCCGGAGGTCAACTGGGGCGACCCGCGCACCGCGGACCGGTTTGCGTGGACGGTGACCGCGCGCGCCTTCCACCGGTCGCTCGGCGCCGGCCACGTGTCGTCGCCGGCGCAGGACGCAGCCGAAGTCACCGCGGCCGTGATGGACGACGCGACCCCCGTGTGGTTCGCGCTCGCGGTGCTCGGCGCGTGGGCCGGACTGCGCACGCGCGGCCAGCGGGGCACGGCGGCGCTGTTGATGGCGATTGCGGGCGCGGCGGCGGGGGCGCGCGTGGCGCTCGGCTACGACCCGGGCACGCCGGACCACGACGCCTACCTGTGGCCGGCGATCGCCGCCGTCGCCATCCTGGGCGCGGCCGGCCTGGCGAGGCTCGCGGACTTCGTTCCGCGGACCGCGGTCCGCCCGTATGCGGTCGCGGCGGCGGCGGTCGCGGCGGCGGTCGTGCCGTGGCAGGCGGCGCGCAGCGCGCCGATGGCGCGCATGCGCGGCGCCTATGCCTCCGACGACCTCGCGCGCGTCGAGTTGGACGCGGTGCCACCGCGGGCCGTGCTGCTCATCGGCTACTTTCAGACCAGCTTCCGCATCGCCGCGTTGCGCGCCGTCGAAGCCGCGCGCCCCGATGTCGCCGTGCTCGACCGGAGCTTTCTGACGTACCCGGGGTTCGCGGACGTCGCGCGCCGCCGCTATCCGGAGCTGGCCGCGATCCTCGACGCGCCGCTGCGCGCCGGCGCGCCGACGCCGGTGCGCGATCTGGTGGCGCTCCGGCGCCCGGTATGGGTGCAGCTACATCCAAACCTGGACGACGAGGTCAAGCCGCGGCTGGTGCCGGAGGGCTGGTTCGCGCGGCTGGCCCCCGCGCCGGTCCCGGCGGCCGACCGCGACCGGGTCGAGCCGGTCGACGCCGCCGATCGCGACCGGCTCGACGCCCTGCTCGCGGGCGCCCATCCGGCCGACCGCGAGCCGGTGCGCGACGCCCTGTTGTGGCACGACTACTTGCGGGCGGAGTTTTACTGCCAGATCGGGCGCGTCGATGCCGGGCGGCGCGCGCTCGCCCGCGCGCGCCGGCTCGCCCCGGACGACGTGGCGCTGGACGCGCTGGCGCGACGGTGCGGCCCCACGCCCACACCGTGAGCCGGCGCGGCCCCGGCTCGCCGATGCGGCGCGGCGAGTTCAGTCGGGGGGGTACACACTCCGCGCCATGGTCGGCGCGCCGCCGGCTCGTCGATGCGGCGCGGCGAGCTGCCGGGCCGACGACCGGCGCGACGGCCGTGCGAGGGTTGCGCAATCCGTGTGCCGCCTTACGTTGGAGGCATCGTGCAGATTCCCGTTCACCCATTGATCCCGCAGCCCGACCCCGGCGGCGCCGGCGCCGCGGAGAGCCCGGCCGCCGGGGCAGCGGAGCCCGGCTCCGGCGGCGGTCCGGCCGGCGGCGACCCGGCCGGCGGCGCTCCCGCCGGCGGCGCTCCCGCCGGCGACGGCCCGGGTCCGGCAGCCGGCGCCACGCCGGTGGCGGGCGCCGCGGACGGCGACGACAAGCAGCGCCTGCGCGCGGCCCTGCGCGAACTCGAGCGCGCCAAGCAGCGGGTCGAGCGCGACGCAGCGCGCGTCGCCGCCCAGACCCGCGACGACCTGCTCGCCCGCCTGTTGCCCCTGCTCGACGACCTCGACCGCACCATCGCCGCGGCGCCGCCCGGCGATCTGCGCGACGGCGTCGCCCTCGTCCGCGACAAGTTCGAACGCGTGCTCGCCGACTACGGCCTCGAGCGCGTGCCGACCGTGGGCCATCGGTTCGACCCGGCGGTCCACGAGGCCGTCGGCGTCGCACCGGTGGCCCCGGATCGCGACGGCGAGGTCGTATCGGAGTGGCAGCGCGGCTACCGCGCCGGCGACCGCGTCCTCCGCGCGGCCAAGGTCGTCGTCGGCCGCGCCGCGTGACCACGGTCGTCGTCGGCCGCGCCGCGTGACGCCGGCCGGCTGCGACGCGCCGCGTGACGCCGGCCGACTACGCTCCGCCGAGACGACCGAGTTCCGCGCGGGCGCGCGCCGCCCACTCGCTATCGGGGTCGAGCCGCAGGTAGGCCTCGAAGTGCGCGCGCGCCTGCGCGACGCCGCCGACGCGCGCGAGGATCACCGCGAGGTTGTAGTGCGCGTCGGCGAATTCCGGGCAGCGCGTGGCGACGTGGCGCAGCTCGGCGATCGCGAGTTCCGTCTCGCCGAGGTCGTCGAGCACGTTCCCGAGGTTGAACCGCGCTTCCGGTTGCTCGGGATCCAAGTCGAGGGCGCGCTCGTAGCAGGCGCGCGCCTCGTCGCGCTTGCCGGCGCGGTACAGCACGTTGCCGAGGTTCGTGTGGGCGGCGGCGATCCCGGGATCCTTCGCGAGCGCCTTGCGGTACGCGGCCTCCGCGGCGGCGTCGTCCCCGGCCGCCTCGGCATCGCAGCCGGCGATGAACCAGCGGTACGCGGTCTGGCCGGCCGCCGGCGGCTCGGCGCGCGGAGCGATCGGCGCGACGTCGGCGAGCTGGTCGGTGAGCGCGGACACGGCGAAGTCCATCACGACCTGCCCGGATTCGGGCCGGTAGACGACCGACTCGTCGACGACGACGAGGTTGTCGCCGTCCGTGCACACCTTCAGTTCGGACAACGGCCGGTCGACGTGAGGAAGTTGCGATCGCAACTTGTCGAGATTGCGCCGTACGCGCTGGAGCGACAATCCCTTGTCGAGCAGGTCGACGGCGCAGCGCACGCCGAGCAAGTCCTTGAACGTGTAGTAAAAGCGGCCGCCGCGGCGCACGCTCGGGCCGACGAACCCGGTTTGCGCCCAATAGCGCAGGCGCGCCTCCTGCAGCCCGAAGATTCGGGCCACGTCCTTGACGCTGTACTCCTGCTCAACCACGGACGGCTCGCGCCTGCGTCGCCTCGACGTCGACATCGATCTGTACGTGAACACCACTGGCGCGCACCCGCAAGTCCACCTGCGGCGACACGAGTTTGCAGCCGGCGCGCGCCTCGGCCTCGGCGATCGCCAGCTCCGTCGCGCGGCGGCGCACGCGCGGGTCGGATGCGAGCAGGTCGGCCACGCGCCGCGCGGTGGCGGCGTCACATTCGTCGCTCACCGCGCCGGTGGCGCGGGACAGGTCGATCGTGACCATCGTGGACCCGAAGTAGCCGCCGCCGTCGACCTGGCCCTCGGACAACACCTGCGCGAGCCCGAACAGGATCTCGATCGCCGGGCTGCTGAGGCGAACGCGGATCTCGCGCTCAAACAGGGACACGCGGCGCGCGGTCGCCATCGGCTTGCGCTGCGGCGCGGCGGGGGCGGGCGGGGCGGTCGGCATCGCCGCGATCCTATCAGGCGCCCCGACGTGTATCCAAATTCCCTACATGAGCACGTCGTCGGGCAGATCGCCGGCGACGAACCGCCGCTCGAGCGCGTCGACCGCGTCGCGAAGCCGCGCGCGCAGCGCGTCGTCGGCGCGAAACAGAATGCCCATGCCCGGCACGTCCTCGTCCTCGATCACGACGGTGTGGCCGACGACTCCGGTCACGGCGAGCGGCTCGCCGCCCGGGATGTCGATGCGCAAGTGAACCTCTGACTGTTCGGGCAGCGGCCGCTCGGTCACCACGAACACCCCCTCCTCGTTGATGTCGCGCGTGACCGTCTCGACCGGGCCGTCGAGCGAGCCGTACGTGACCCGCAGCCGCAGCGGAAGGCGCCGGCGGGACCGCAGGTCGAGCAGCCCGCCGCGGACGTAGCCGCTGATGTAGTTGATCTTCTCCCGATCCTCGAACGTCACCGCGATGGCGCAGCCCGCCGGCCCGCCGTCGTCGGCCGCCGGCCGCCGAGAGATCACGCGGCCGTGCAAGATGATCTTGGGTCCGCCCGACCCGACGGTGAGGTCGACTCGCGCCTGCACGCCGACTTCCGGCGGATTGTCGCACGCGACGAACACGGTGCAGTCACGCGGGTCGAACACCTTGACCCAATCGGCCTTGTCCGGCAGATCGGCGATGAGTCGGGCCACCATCCTGCACCCGCGATGGTATCACGCTCCGCGGCCGCCGCCGGCCGCACAGCCGCGGCCGCGGCCGGCACGGCGGTACTCGCGGGCAGGGCTCACGACTTGGCGGCCTCGTCGCCGGCCTCGTCCTCCTCTGAGTCGTTGGCCGCCTTGTCCTTGGCGATCTCCTGTTCGAGATCGGACAGGTCGAGGTCTTCGAGTTCCTTGAGGTCCTCCTCGGACAGCGCGGACTCCGCCGGCGCCTCGAGCCGTTTGCGGTCGCCCCCGCCGCCGTCGCCGAGCAGCCCCATCTTGGCCTTCAGCTCGGCCAGCTCGTCGTCCGCGCTGGCCGTCCCCGACTCGAGCGCCAAGAACCGGTTCTCGAGCGTGTCGCCGCCGAGTTCGCCGGCCAGCTCGGCCCCGGCCTCCGCCTCCGCCTCGAGCATGTTGATGCGGTCGGCCATGCGCTCGAACGTGTCGAACGCGCTCGTGTCGCCGAGCCCCTGCATGGTCGCCGCGATCTGCTGTTGCGCCTCGGCGCGCTTCTTGCGCGCGATCAGGATGTTCTTCTTGCGCTTCGCCTCCTCGATCTTGTTGTTGAGCAGGCGCAGCGCATCCTTGAGCTTGGCGACGGCCGCCTTCTGGCCGAGCCATTGTTGCTGGAACTGAGCGGCGATGGTCTCGTGCTCCTGTTTGCGGACGAGCGCCTCTTTGGCCAGCTCATCGTCGCCGGCGCGCACCGCGACCATCGCCTTTCGCTCCCACTCCTTCGCGCGGTCGAGTTCCTGGTTGTATTGCTTTTGCAGCTTCTTCTCGTCGGCGATCGCGACGGCGACCGACTTCTTGGCCTGCACCAGTTGCTGCTGCATCTCCACCAGCACCTGGTTGAGCATCTTCTCCGGATCCTCGGCCTTCGAAATGAGGTCGTTGATGTTGCTCTTGATCAGCGTTCCCAGTCGCGAAAAGATGCCCATGACGCCCCTAAGTCCTTTGTTTTGCTAGGTTGAAGGTAGCCTACGGGATCGCCCGGTCGGTTGCAACGGGTCGCGGCGCGCGATATACGGCCCGGCCATGGCAGACCGGTTACCGCGCCATGTCGCCATCATCATGGACGGCAACGGCCGCTGGGCCCGCACCCGCGGTCTGCCGCGCAGCGAGGGCCACCGAGCCGGTGCCCAGAGCGTGCGCGACGTGGTGCGCGCCGCCCGCCAGATCGGCATCGAAGCGCTCACGCTCTACGCGTTTTCGTCCCAGAACTGGGACCGCCCAGTCGACGAGGTGCAGGCGCTGATGCACCTTTTGCGCGACTACCTGATCGAGGAACGCCCCGAGATCATGGACAACGAGATCCGGCTGCGCGCCATCGGCCACGTCGGCCGGCTGCCGGCGGACGTGCTCGAGCCGCTCGAGGCACTCATCGCCGACTCCGCCGGCAACGACAAGATGACGCTGACCCTGGCGCTGTCGTACGCGGGGCGCGACGCCATCGTGGACGCCGCCCGCGCGTGCGTCGCCGACGGCCTCGCGGCCGCGGAGATCACCGAGGAGACGTTCGGCGCGCGGCTGCCGACGGCGGACCTGCCGCCGCTGGACCTGCTCATCCGCACCAGCGGCGAACAGCGCATCAGCAACTTCCTGCTGTGGGAGGTGGCGTACGCCGAGTTGGTGTTCGACGACACCCTGTGGCCGGACTTTCGCCGCGCCAATCTGTACCGCGCCATCGAAGAGTACGCCCGCCGCGAGCGCCGCTTCGGCAAGACCGGCGATCAGATCGCGCGCGAGGCGACCGCGCCGGCCAGCTCGAACGGCCCGCGGGAGCCGTCCCATGAGCGGTAGCATGAGCAACCTCGCGTCGAGAGTGCTCGTCGCAGTCGTCGCGGTCCCGATATTGCTCGCCGCGATGTATCAGCAACGACCTGAATGGACGTGGGTGCTGGTGTTTGCGGCGTCGCTGGTCGCCATGTACGAGTTCTTCGCGATGGCACTCGACGACCGGACCGACCGTGCCGCGAGCCTCGCGATCGGCGCGGCGGCGGCCGCCGCGCTGTACTGGGTGCCGGCCGAGCGCGGGGCGCCGCTGCTCGCGATGGCCGCGACCGTCGTCGGCCCGGGCATCTACTACCTGTTTCGCTTCGGCGACCAGGCGACCGTCGCGCGCCGGCTGGCGTTCAGCGTCACCGGCATCGCGTACGGCGGCCTGCTCACGACGTTCATCGCGCTGCTCAAGCGCGACGCGGCGGCCGCCTACGCCGGCGCCACGTCGGGCCACTTCATCCTGCTGATCCTGGCGGTCCCGTGGATCTCGGACACCAGCGCCTACTTTGCCGGGCGCGCGCTCGGCCGTCACAAGCTGTACCCGGCGGTCAGCCCGGGCAAAACGGTCGAGGGCGGCATCGGCGGGCTCGCGGGCGCGTGCGCGGCGGCGGCCGTCGTCAAGGCGGCGGCGCTGGGGAATCTGCTGTCGTGGATCGACGTCGCGGTGCTCGGTCTGGCCGGCGGCGCGCTGTGCCAGATCGGTGACCTGATCGAGTCGCTGCTCAAGCGGTCGCTCGGCGTAAAGGACTCCGGGACGATCTTCGCGGGCCACGGAGGCGCGCTCGACCGTATCGACGCGGTGATCGTGTTCGCCCCGTTCGTGTACCTGTACCTGCGGCTCGCCGCGTAACCGCGCGCGTCCTGCGCGTTACAGCGGCAGCGTCGGACACAGCGTCTCGGAGCCGGGATAGCCGTAGTCGGCGAACAGGTCGACCGGCACCGCGTTGGCCTCGAT
This sequence comes from Deltaproteobacteria bacterium, assembly GCA_003696105.1. NCBI lineage: Bacteria > Pseudomonadati > Myxococcota > Myxococcia > Deltaproteobacteria bacterium. Next base: position 19,600 of record RFGE01000161.1, read on the forward strand.
GATGCGGCGGTAGACCGCGGCGCCCTCCCCGGCCGTGCGCCGCCGGTCCGGATCGCCGTAGTCGACCCGGTACAGGCCGAACCGCGGGCAGAAGCCGCTGGACCACTCGAAGTTGTCCATCAGGCTCCAGTGGAAGTAGCCGCGCACGTCGATGCCGTCGCCGATCGCGCGCGCCAGTTCGTACAGGTGGTCGAGCAAGAACCGCGGGCGCTGCGCGTCGGTCGCGTCCGCGAGACCGTTTTCGGTGACGATGATCGGCAGGCCGTACGCCTGCAGCTCGTCCAGCACCTCGCGCAGGCCGCTCGGATAGATCGCCCAACCGAAGTCGGTCTGCGGCGCGTCGAACCCCTGGCGATCGAGGTTGCTCTGCAGCGGCAGCCCGATCACCGGGAAGTTGTTGTCGTTCGCGGTCGGCACTACGAGGCTCACGCCATAGTAGTTGAGCCCGACGAAGTCGAGCCGCCCGCGCAGCGCGTCGCTGGCGCGCGTGTCCTCCGGGTCGTCCGCGTCGAAGTCGAAGTTGCGGTCGACGTCGCCGCGCACCAGCGCATTGAGCACGAAATCGTTGGACAGGTAACGGATCATGTCGGTTGCGCGCACGTGGTCTGGGTCGCCGGGGTCCAGCGGCAGGTAGACGCGCATGTGATGCGCGATCGACACCTGCGCCGCAATGCCATCGCCGTCGGCGTCGACCGCGTCGGCCTCGTGAATCGCATCGTAGGCGCGCGCGTGCGCGTCGATCAGGTTGAACAAGACCGCGAACGCCCCGTCGATGTCGAACGACTTGCCGGGCGGCGTCGACCCGGCGATCCAGCCGCCGAGCACGTACGGGATCGGCTCGTTGATCGTGATCCACAGGTCGACTTCGCCGCCGAACTCGGCCGCCGCCCAGCCCGCGAACGTCGCGAACGCCTCGGCGGTCGCCGGGTCGACCCAGCCCGGTCTGCCGTCGAGGTCGGTGAGATCGTGCAGCCACACGGGCGTCGCAAAGTGGTGCAGCGTCACCATCACCGACAGCCCCTCCGCGCGCGCGGTCGCGAGCATGTCGTGGTAGGTGGCGACCGCGTCGGCGTCCGGCGCGTCGGGGAACGACTCGGCGGTCGGGAACACGCGCGACCAGTCGATGCCGAGCCGGATCGCGTTGGTCGACAGCGCCGCCGCGGCCGCCAGGTCGTCGGGGTAGTGCGTCCAGAAGTCGGGGCCGTCGTCGGCATGCTCGCCCTCGGGGCAGTCGCCGCACAGCCCCAGCGTCTCCCACTGGTACCAGTCGGTCGCGTGCAAGCCGCCCTCGACCTGATAGGGCGCGATTGCCGTGCCCCACAGAAACCCCGCCGGAAACGGGGCGACCGGCGGCGGCACGACCGCATCCGGCGCGCCGGCGTCCGCCGAACCGCCGCCGCCACCGCCGCACGCGCCCGCGACGGCGGCGGCGATGGCAAGGCGGAGGGCTCCACAGGATGCGCGCAGCATGGCGCCGCCGAGGCTAGCACGCCGGGCGGCGCTGGTTTAGAACACGACGCCGATGCCCACCCCCGCTGCGCCGCACCGGATCCCGCTGGCCGTGACCTGGCGGGGCGGCGTCCACTTGGCCGGCACGCCGATCTGGTGCGACGCGCGGCGGGCGCGAGACGTGTGCTTCGTGTCCCACGCCGAGGCCGGATCCCGCGCGCGCCACGGCCAGTTGATCGCGACCCGCGAGACGCTCGCGCTCGTGACGACCGCCGACTGCGCGCGCCGGCCGGAGTCGGCGCTACCGGTGCCGTACGGCCGGCCGTTTTCGCTCGGAGACGTGCGCCTGGAGCTGTTTCGATCGGGACACGCGGCCGGTGCCGCGTCGCTGTCGGTCCAACGCGACGGCCGCTGCGCCGTGTACGCGGGGCCGGTGAACCCGCACGGCGGCGGGCTCGGCGGCGAGGCGGACGTGCGCCGCTGCGACGAGTTGGTGGTCGACGCGCGCTACGCCCACCCCCGCTACGCATTCCCGCCGTGGCAGCAAGCGCGCGACGACGTGGTCGCGTTTTGCCACGCGGTGCTCGCGCGCGGGTCGACCCCCGTATTGCTCGTGACATCGGCCGCCAAGGGACTCGACGTCGCCCGCCAGCTCACGAACCTGCGGCCGGTGCGCGGGCACCGCGCGATCCATCGCGCCGCGCGGCGGCTGCGCGCGGCCGGCGGCGATCCGCCGCAGATCAAGCGCTGGGCCGGCAAGCTGCCGCGCGGCGAGATCGTCGTGTGGCTGGCGGATGCGCCGTGGCGCGAGCGCGCGGGCGTCCGCGCGCTCGTGTCGGGGCAGGCGTGCGACGCGGCGCGCGTCGACGCGCTCGCGGTCGACGCCGCCTTCGCATGGAGCAACTGCGCCGATTACGGCGAGCTGCTGCGGTACATCGAGGCGACCGGCGCCGAGCGAGTATTCGCCGTCGGCCGCCACGCCGAGTTTCTCGCGTCGATGCTCGACGAGGTCACGCCGATCGGCGGCGCGCGCCAGCTGTCGCTGTTCTGACGCCGGCCGGCCGAGCGCGCTATCCTGCGCGCGTGCGCCGGGTGCACATCGCCAACCCCGTGCGGCGCGCGCGCGCGCTGCGGCTGGCGGCGGTCCTCGCCGCGTGGGTCGCCGTGGCGGCGCCGGTCGCGGCCGGACTGTGGGCGCTGGCGGCGTTGCGCGAACTCGCGGCGAGCCTGCCGGCGGTTCCGGATCTCGACGGCTGGGAGCGGCGCGCACCGGCCACGTCCGTCGTGGTCGCAGCCGACGGCACGATCGCGGCCGAGATCCCGTTCCGCGTGTCGGACGCCGAGGCGGGCCATCGCTTCCCCGTGCGGTTCGACGACATACCGCCGCGCATGGTGCAGGCGGTGCTCGCGGCCGAGGACCGGCGGTTCTTCCGCCACGGCGGCGTCGACCTGCGCGCGGTGGTGCGCGCGGCGTGGGCCAACTATCGCGCGGGCCGCGTCGTCGAAGGCGCGTCCACACTCACCCAACAGGTGGCGCGCAACCTCCTGCCTCGCGCGATCGGCCGCGAGCGGTCGCTCCGCCGCAAGTTTCGCGAAGCGCTGCTCGCGCTGCGCATCGAGCGCGCCTACGACAAACGCCGCATCTTCGAGGTGTACGTCAACCACGTGTTCCTCGGCGCCGGCAGCTACGGGATCGCCGCGGCCGCGCGCGCGTATTTCGACAAGGACCTCGCCGACCTGAGCCTCGCCGAGACCGCGCTGATCGCCGGCCTGGCGCAGGCGCCCGGCCGGGCCGACCCGAGGCGCGACCCGGTCGCCGCGCGCGCGCGCCGCGACGAGGTGCTCGAGCGGATGTGGCGCGCCGGCTTCGTGAGTGAGGCGGACTACCGCGCCGCGGCGGCCGAACCGATCGCGCTGCGGCGTCATGCGGTTGCCTATGGAACGATCGCGCCGTGGCACACCGAACGCGCACGGCAAGAGGTCGCCGATGCGTGGCCCGGCGACCTCGCGATCGGCGGGCTCACGATCGAGACGACCGCGCAGCCCGCCCTCGCGGCGGAGGCGGAGACGCTCGCCCGGCACCACGCCGCCGAACTCGCGCGCCGCCAGCGCACGCCGCCGCCGCAGGTCGGCGCGGTGATCTGGGACCACCGCACCGGGTACGTCGAGGCGACGGTCGGCGGCCTGTCGTGGGCCGACAGCCGCTTCGACCGCGCGACCCAGGCGTGCCGCCAGCCGGGGTCGGCGTTCAAGCCGCTGGTGTACGCGGCGGCGCTCGAGCGCGGCGCGATCACGCCGGCGACGCCACTGCGCGACGCGCCGATCGCCGAATGGGACGATCGGCTCGGCGTCCACTGGAAGCCCACCAACGCCGGCCGCCCGTTCCGCGGCGTCGCCCTCGCGCACGATGCACTCGTCGCGTCGCTCAACGCCCCCGCCGTGGCCGTGCTCGACCGCGTAGGCGCGCGGGCCGTGATCGACTTCGCGCACCGCCTCGGCATCACGTCGGACCTCGCGCCCGTGCGGCCACTGGCGCTCGGCGCGTCGTGCGTCGTGCCGCTCGAACTCGCCGGGGCGTACGCGGTGTTCGCGCGCGGCGGGCGGGCGGTCGAGCCGGTCTTCGTCACGCGCGTGCGCCGCGGCGCGCACGTGCTGGTCGACCGCGCCGATCCGGCAGACCCGACCCTGCGCGCGGCGCGGCGGTTCGACCGGCTGGCCGCCACCGTCGGCCGCGCGGCGCCGCGTGTCGTCGACGCCGGCACGGCGTACCAGGTGACGGCGATGCTCGCCGACGTGGTGGCGCGCGGGACCGGCCGGGCCGCCCGCGCCGTCGGCCGCCCCGCCGCCGGCAAGACCGGCACGACCAACGGCAACACCGACGCCTGGTTCGTCGGGTTCACCGCCCGCGTCGTCGCCGCGGTCTGGGTGGGCCACGACGACCCGGCGCAGGCGCTCGGCCCGCGCGCCGACGGCGCCCGCGCCGCGCTGCCGCTGTGGGTCGCGCTGGTCGGCGCCGCCGAACGCGGCCGCCCCGCCGAGCCGGTCCCGGGTCCGCCGCCGCCGGGCCTCGTCGCGGCGCGCGTCGATCCCGAGACCGGGTTGCTCGCCCCGCCGGGCAGCGCCGCGGGGATCGAGTTGTACTTTCGGCCGGGCACGGAGCCGCGCGAACTGGCCGGCGCCGGCGCGGGCGCGCCGCCGGACCCGACGCGGCTCGGCCGCGATTTCTGACCGCGCGGCGGCGCGGCGCGCGCCGGCGTGTGCGTCGCGCGCGCCGCCGGAGGACGTCCGCCGGTCGGGGGCGCCGACTGCCGCGAATTCCGGGTCGGCCGCGGCCACGTGGTACGCTGCGCGTCGCAGCGGGATGGCGACCGACCACGAGACTTCCTCGTTTCCGTTCCTGGGATTTGCGACGCCGGTGCTCGCCCTCGCGTTGGCGGTCGCGCTGCCGAGCCAGCCGCGCGCCGTCTACGCCATCCTGGTCGCCGCCGGCGCGCTGGGGCCGCTGTGGGAGCTGTTTCGGCGCCAGGCGCAGATCGACGCGCTGGTCGACCAGCTCGCGGGGCTCCAGCGCGGCCTCGGCGGCAAGGTCGAACGGCTCGCGGCGGCCTCGCGCGAACACGACGGTCACCTCGGCACGGCGCTCGGCGACCTGGAGCGGCTCGCGCAATTCTTCGCCCAGCAGGTCGCGGCCGTCGACAACACGACCGCGACCCTCGAGGCGATGAACGCCGCGCTCACCGAGATCTCGGGCAGCGTCGAGACGCTGGCCGCCGCGGCGGAGCAATCGTCGGCGTCGATCCTGCAAATGGCCGCGGCCAACGACGAGATCGCCGAGAACATGGTGACGCTGGCCACCTCGGTCGCCGACTCGGCGTCGGCCATCGAGGAGATGACCTACTCGACCAAGGAGGTCGCCGCCAACGTCAACGAGCTGTCGACCGTCGCGGAGGAGACATCGAGTTCGATGAACGAGATGGACATGTCGATCCATCAGGTGCAAAACCACGCGAACGAGACGGCCAAGCTGTCCGAGGAGGTCGCGCGCGCCGCCTCCGCCGGTGTCGAGGCGATCAAGCAGACCACCGCGGCGATTCACAAGATCCGCGAGTCGTCGAGCGAGGCGACGCGGGTCATCGGCCAGCTCGGCGGCCGCATCGCCGAGATCGACAAGATCCTGCAGGTGATCGACGACGTCGCCGAGCAGACCAACCTCCTCGCGCTCAACGCGGCGATCATCGCGGCCCAGGCCGGGGACCACGGCAAGGGCTTCGCGGTCGTGGCCGACGAAATCAAGGACCTCGCCGAGCGCGCCGGCGCGTCGACCAAGGAGATCGCCGAGCTGGTCAAGACGGTGCAGGCCGAGTCGCGCAACGCGATTCAGGCGGTCGAGATCGGCGCCGTCCAGGTGGACGAGGGCGTGCGCGTATCGCACGACGCCGAAAACGCGCTGCGGCGCATCCTCGACAGCGCCGAAAAGACGCGCGCGATGATGCGTGACATCGCGCGCGCGACGGTCGAGCAGGCGCGCGGCTCCAAACAGGTCACCGACGCGATCAACCGCATCGCCGAGACGGTGCAGTCGATCGCGACCGCCACCAGCGAGCAATCCAAGGGCTCCGAGGCGCTGATGCGCAGCGCCGAGAAGATGCGCGTCATCACCAAGCACGTCGAGCGGTCGTCGCAGGAGCAGACCCGTGGGTCCAAGCAGATCACGCGGGCCGTCGAGGCCATCGCCGAACAGGTCCACGCGCTCAGCGGAGCGCACCGCGAGCAGACCAAGGCGGCGGGCGAGCTGCTGCGCACGCTGACCAAGATTCGCGACGCGCTGCGGGACAAGGCGGGCGAGGTCGACGCGCTGCGCACCGAACTCGGCCAGCTCGAGGTGTCGGCGACTCGGTTGCGCGCCGCGGCCCGCGAGCTCGCGGGCTGATTTGCTACACTGCCGGGCGTATGTTCGGCCTCGGCGGCTGGGAGATCATCATCATCGCGATCGTCGCGCTGCTCGCGCTCGGTCCCGACAAGCTCCCGGACACGGCGAGGAAACTCGGCAAGGGCATTCGCGACCTGAAGCGGCAAACGCGCGAGCTGCAGGCCACGATCGAGCAGGACGCGCAGATCGGCGAGGCCGTGCGCGACCTCAAGGCGGCGCTGCGCGGCGAAGACCCGCCGCCGCGGCCCAGGCGGCCCGCGCGCGCGGCCGGCGGCGGGGAGGCGAGCCGCGACGGGGCCGGCGCCCCCGCGCAGCCCGGC
>RFGE01000162.1 GCA_003696105.1 Deltaproteobacteria bacterium
GGACCGATGGAGGAGCTGTTCGCGGAAAAGTGCGGCTCCTGCCACAGCATCGGCAAGGGCGCTCGCGTCGGCCCCGACCTCAAGGGCGCGCACGAGCGGCATAGCCCCGAGTGGTTGCACCAGTTCATCAAGGCGCCCAGCTCGAAGCTCGACTCCGACCCGGACGCCCGGGCGCTCCTCAAGAAGTACAACAACGTGCGCATGCCCGACCTCGGCCTGTCCGACGAGCAGGTCGACGGGCTCATCGCCTTGATCGAGCGCTGCTCGGCGCAGCCGTGCAACCTCGCCGGCGCGTTCCGCCCCGTCACCGAAGCGACGCCAGAGGACGTCGCGCTCGGCCGCGCGCTGTTCACCGGCGAGCAGCCGCTGTCGGCGGGCGGCCCGCCGTGCATCTCGTGTCACACCGCGCGCGGCATCGACACGCCGTTCGGCGGCGGCACCCTCGCGGTGGACCTCACGCACGTGTTCGCAAAGCTCGGCGACGAGGGGCTCGACTCGGCGCTCAAGAGCCCGGCATTCCCTCTGATGAAAGACATCTTCGCCGACAAGAAGCTCACCAAGGAGGAGGCGTTCGCGATCCGCGCATTTTTGTCGGCGGCCAACCGGTCCGAGCAGGATGAGGGCGACACGTTCGGCCTCCTGCTCGCGGGCCTGCTCGGCGCGGCGCTGTGCCTGGTCGTGCTCAACGCGTTGTGGTCGCGCCGGCTGCGCGGCATTCGCAAACCGCTCATCCAGTCTTCGGGGGTCGTCTCGTGAAGTGGCTCAAAGATCTCGTCAGTCCGAAAACCCGGCGGTGGGAGGAGTTCTACCGCAACCGCTGGCAGCACGACAAAGTCATCCGCAGCACGCACGGTGTCAACTGCACCGGTGGTTGCTCGTGGAACATCTACGTCAAGGACGGCATCGTCACGTGGGAGATGCAGGCGGTCGACTACCCGCTGCTCGACCACGAGGTGCCCCCCTATGAGCCTCGCGGCTGCCAGCGCGGGATCTCGTTTTCGTGGTACCTGTACAGCCCGATCCGGGTGAAGTACCCGTACATGCGGGGCGCGCTGATCGACCTGTGGCGCGAGGCGCGCGCCAACCACGACGACCCGGTCGAGGCGTGGGCGAGCATTCAGCGCGATCCGGAAAAGCGCGCCCGGTACCAGCGCGCGCGCGGCAAGGGCGGGTTCCGCCGCGTGCCGATCGACGAGGCGATCGAGGTGCTGGCGGCCGCCAACATCTACACGGCGCAGACGTACGGGCCCGACCGCATCGTCGGGTTCTCGCCGATCCCGGCGATGTCTCAGCTCAGCTACGCGGCCGGTGCGCGGATGCTGCAGCTCATGGGCGGCATCAACCTGTCGTTTTACGACTGGTACTGCGACCTGCCGCCGGCGTCGCCGGAGATCTGGGGCGAGCAGACCGACGTCGCCGAGAGCGCCGACTGGTACCACTCGAAGATGATCGCGGTCATGGGGTCCAACCCCAACATGACGCGCACACCGGACTGCCACTATCTGGCCGAGTGCCGCCACAACGGCTCCAAGCTGGTCGTGTTTTCGCCCGACTTCTCGCAGGTCGCCAAGTACGCCGATCAGTGGGTCGCGCTCAACGCCGGTCAGGACGGCGCGTTCTGGATGGCGGTCGGCCACGTCATCCTCAACGAGTTCTACGTCCAGCGTCGCACGGAGAAGTTCGAGCGCTACGTCAAGCAATACTCGGACTGCGGTTTCCTGATCCAACTCGACAAGTCGTCGCGCGGCTACCGGGCCGGGCAGATGCTGCGCGCCAACCGCCTGGCGGAGTACGCCGGCGAGGAAAACGGCGACTGGAAGTTCCTCGTGTTCGACGCCAACAGCGGCCGGCCGCGGATGCCCGGCGGCACGATCGGCTTCCGCTGGGGCTCGCAGAAGGGCAAGTGGAACCTCAAGCTCGAAGACGGCAAGACGGGAGAGCCGATCGATCCGCAGTTGACGTTCCTGGGCGAGTCCGACGAGGTCGCGCTGGTCGAATTCGAGGAGTACGACAGCGACCGCGTGGCGCTGCGCGGCGTGCCGGCGCGGCGCGTGCGAACGGCTGACGGCGGTGAGGTGCTCGTCGCGACCGTGTTCGACCTGCTGTGCGCGCGCTACGGAGTCGGCCGCGGGCTCGAAGGCGAATACCCGAGCGGCTACGACGACGCGGACCACTCCTACACGCCGGCGTGGCAGGAGCGCTGGACGGGCATCGGCCGCAAGACCGTGATCGAGTTCGCGCGTGAGTGGGCGAACACGGCCGAGGTCACCGACGGCAAGTGCAGCATCATCATCGGCGCCGGCGTCAACCACTGGTACCACAACAACCTGATGTACCGGTCGGGGATCGTGGCGCTGATCCTCACGGGCTGCGTCGGCAAAAACGGCGGCGGGCTCAACCACTACGTCGGCCAGGAGAAGCTCGCGCCGGTCGCGCCGTGGGCCCAGATCGCGTTCGCCCGCGACTGGGTCGGGCCGCCGCGGCTGCAGAACGCGCCGTCGTGGCACTACGTCCACAGCGACCAGTGGCGCTACGAGGCGGACTTCACCGATTACCACCCGGTGCCCGGCGAGGCGTCGCTGGCCAAAGGCCACACCATCGATCTGCAGGTGCGGGCCGTCCGCGCCGGCTGGCTGCCGTTCTTCCCGCAGTTCAACAAGAGCAGCATCGAGGTGTGTCGCGAGGCGCGCGCGGCCGGCGCGAAAACGAAAGAGGAAATTGTCGCCTACGCGGTCGACAAGCTGAAGTCGGGTGAGCTGACGCTGTCGGTGACGGACCCGGACGCTCCCGAGAACTGGCCGCGGGTCTGGTACATCTGGCGCGGCAACGCGTTGATGTCCAGCGCGAAGGGGCACGAGTACTTCCTCAAGCACTACCTCGGCACGCACTCGAACGCGATCGCCGAAGAGCGGTGCCAGGGGCACGTCAATGAGGTTGTGCTGCGCGACCCGCCGGAGGGCAAGTTCGACCTCATTTGCGACCTGAACTTCCGCATGGACACGTCGGCGCTGTACTCCGACGTGATCCTGCCGGCGGCGACCTGGTACGAGAAAAACGACCTCAACTCGACCGACCTGCACTCGTACATCCACCCGCTCTCCGAGGCGTGCAAGCCGGCCTGGGAGTCGCGCTCCGACTGGGATCTGTTCCGCGAGATCACCCGCAAGACGTCCGAACTCGCGGCGCGGCACTTCCCCGACCCGGTCGAGGACCTCGTCATGACGCCGCTGATGCACGACTCGCCGGCCGAGATCGCCCAGACGGAGATTCGCGACTGGAGCAAGGGCGAGTGCGAGCCCATCCCGGGCAAGACGATGCCGAACCTCACGGTCGTCGAGCGCGACTTCCGCAAGTTGTACGACCGCTTCTGCGCGCTCGGGCCGAACGTTCGCGACGGCAAGATCGGCGCGCACGGCGTGAGCTTCAGCGTCAAGGAGGAGTACGAGGAGCTGCTCGAGCGCGGGCCGAAGGTGAACGTCGATGGAACGTGGTATCCGTCGCTGTACGAGGCGCACCACGCCGCCGACGCGATCTTGCACCTGGCGCCCGAGACCAACGGCGAGGTGGCGTACAAGGGCTACGTCGACCTCGAGGCGAAGACGGGAGTCGACTTGGTCGAGCCGCTCGCCGAGAAGCAGCGCGCGCACCGCGTGACGTTCAAGGATCTGCAAGCGCAGCCGCGCCGCCTGCTCAACAGTCCGGTGTGGTCGGGGCTCGTCACCGACGGGCGCACATACTCGGCGTTCTGCACGCAAATCGAGCACCTGGTGCCGTGGCGCACGCTCACGGGCCGACAACACCTGTACCTCGACCATCCCGGGTATCTGGACTTCGGCGAGCACCTGCCGACGTACAAGCCGGTGCCGCTGCCGGCCGACTACGGCGACCTGCGGCGTAGCCCGGACGACGGCATCGCGCTCAACTACCTCACGCCGCACGGCAAGTGGCACATCCACTCGACGTACGGCGACACGCACCGGATGCTCACGCTGTCTCGCGGGTGTGAGCCGGTATGGATGAACCCGGAGGATGCCGCGGAGATCGGCGTGGCGGACAACGACTACGTCGAGGTCCACAACGATCACGGCGTCGTCTGCACGCGGGCGGTCGTGAGCCATCGCATCCCGCGCGGGGTGTGCATCATCTATCACTCGCCCGAGCGGACCATCAACGTGCCCAAGTCGAACCTTCGCGGCGGCCGGCGCGCCGGCGGGCACAACAGCCTCACGCGCGTTCGGCTCAAGCCGAACTTGATGGTGGGCGGCTACGGCCAGTTCACCTACGCGTTCAACTACTGGGGCCCGACCGGGGTCAACCGCGACACGACAGTGCGCATCCGCAAGATGCAGAAGGTGGAGTTCTAAATGGACGTTCGCTCTCAGGTGTCGATGGTCTTCCACCTCGACAAGTGCATCGGCTGCCACACGTGCAGCATCGCCTGCAAGAACGTGTGGACGGACCGCAAGGGCGCCGAGTACATGTGGTGGAACAACGTCGAGACGAAGCCGGGCACCGGCTATCCGACGGCGTGGGAGGACCAAGAGAAGTACAAGGGCGGCTTCGAGCGGCCCGAAGGCAACGGCCGCGGCATCCGTTCGCCGAAACTGCGGGCGGTGGGCAAGGTGCGCGGCGCGCTCACCGTGTTCCACAACCCCAACCTACCGACGATCGACGACTACTACGAGCCGTTCACCTACCGGTACGACGACCTGTTTACGGCGCCCGAGGGCGCGGACCAGCCGACCGCGCGCGCCGTATCGATGATCACCGGCGAGGAGATGAACATCGAGGCCGGCCCGAACTGGGACGACGACCTGGGCGGCTCTCCCGTATACGCCGCCAACGATCCGAACCTCGCCAACTGCACGCCGGAGGAGCGGGCCGCGCTGTTCGAGGCCGAGCGCCTCGTGTTCTTCTACCTGCCGCGCATCTGCAACCACTGCATGCATCCGGCGTGCGTCGCGGCGTGCCCGTCGGGCGCGCTGTACAAGCGCGGCGAGGACGGCATCGTCCTGCTCAATCAGGAGCGGTGTCGCGCCTGGCGGTTCTGCGTGACCGCCTGTCCGTACAAGAAGACCTACTTCAACTGGTCCACCGGCAAGAGCGAAAAGTGCATCTTGTGTTACCCGCGCCTCGAGTCGGGGCAGGCGCCGGCGTGCTTCCACAGCTGCGTGGGGCGCATCCGCTACCTCGGCATGGTGCTGTACGACGCGGACCGGATCCCCGAGGCGCTCGCGGCGGACGACAAGGATCTCGTCGAGCGCCAGCGCGAGCTGTTGCTCGACCCGCGCGATCCGAAGGTCATCGCCGCGGCGCGCGCCAACGGCATCCGCGATGACGTCATCGAGCACGCGCAGCGGTCGCCCGTATACGACTTCGTGATCAACTGGGGCCTCGCGCTGCCGCTGCACGCGGAGCACCGGACGCTGCCGATGTTGTTCTACGTGCCGCCGATGTTGCCGGTGATGGCCAACCGCGCCGAGGGCAAGTACGACACGGTGGTCGACCAGTTCCTCGGCGGCATCGACGAGTACCGGTTGCCACTGAAGTATCTGGCGTCGCTGTTCGGTGCCGGCAACGAGGCGCCGGTGCGCTACGCGCTGCGCAAGCAGCTCGCCGTGCGCACGTACCGCCGCGCTCTGACGGTCGGCGACGTGGACATGGAGACGGCAAAGAAGGTGCTCGCGGAGGCCGACTGTTCCGTCGAGGAGGCCGACCGCATCTACCACCTCACCTCGATCGCGCCGTTCGACGAGCGGTTCGTCATCCCGCCGATGCACCGGGAGGAGGCGATCGAGATGCTCGAAGAGGACACTCTCGGAGCCAAGGGCTTTACCGGGCTCGGGTTCCGCCGACCGCCGGAGCGTGGCCTGTGAGGACCGACATCCCCACCGAAGCGCTCGACGCGATCGCTGCGGCGCTCGAGTACCCGCACGCCGGCAGCGAGCGGGCCGCGCGCGCCGCGGCTGACGCGCTGCGCGGCGTCGACGATGAGGTCGCCGCGGCGTTTGCGGCGCTCGCGGACTGGCTGCGCGACACACCGCGGGCCGAGCAGGAGGAGCTGTACACGCGCCTGTTCGACCTGCGCCCCGCGTGCACGCTACACGTCGGCTACCACGTGTGGGGCGATGCGTACCAGCGCGGTGAGCTGCTCGCGGGGCTCGTCGGCGAGTTGCGGCGCGCCAACATCGACCCCGGGCGCGAGCTGCCCGACTTCTTGCCGAACGTGCTGAGGTTGTGGGGCCGCATCGACGTCGACGACGACGCGCGCCTGTTTCACGACCGCGTGCTGGCCGTCGGCGTGGGGCGCATGGCGGCCGAGCTGCGGCGCGTAACGACCCCGTGGGCGGTGGCGGTCGCGTCGCTGTCGCGCCTGTTCCCCCAATCCGGAGCGTCGCGCGGGCAGACCGAGGCCGAACGCAACTGGGAGGCTCTCCATGTTTGACACGTTGATCTTTGGCGCGTTGCCCTACGTCGCGTTCGCGCTGTTTTTGATCATTTCGATCCAGCGCTATCGCCGCGACCCGTTCACGTTCTCGAGCCTGTCGTCGCAGTTTCTCGAGACGCGGCGGCTGTTTTGGGGCTCGGTGCCGTTCCACGTCGGCATCCTCACGCTGTTCTTCGGCCATCTGATCGGGTTTCTGTTCCCGCGTCAGGTCATGCTGTGGAACCGGATTCCCGCGCGGCTGTTCGTGCTCGAGGCGACCGCCCTCACCGCGGCGCTGCTGTGTTTGATCGGGCTGTGTGGCCTCATCGTACGGCGCGCGGGGTCGTCGCGGCTGCGGGCCAACACGTCCCCGACCGACGTGATCGTCTACGTGCTGCTCCTGTTCCAGATCGTGACCGGGATCTGGGTCGCACTCACCATGCGCTGGGGTAGCGCCTGGTATACGCACGTCGCCGTCCCCTACGTGCGGTCCATCTTCGCGTTCAGCCCGGACATCGCGCGCGTCGCGGCCCTGCCCCTGGTCGCCAAGCTGCACATCGCCGGAGCCTGGGTGCTCATCGGCGCGTTTAGCTTTACCCGCCTGGTCCACGCGCTGGTCGCGCCGGTTCCGTACCTGTGGCGCCCGCTTCAGGTCGTCATCTGGAACCGACCGCGGCGGGCGACGTCGTCGACGCGCTGACCGCACCGCGATCGAGCGCATAACGCAACACGAAGGAGGTCCCCATGTCCGACCGGCGCAAGGCGTACACCGTGCTCGCGATGAACACGATCGCCTTCACCGTATGCTTCGCCGTTTGGATGATGTACGGGGTGTTGATCACCTTTTTGGTGTCCCAGCGCATCTACGCCTTCGACAAGGCGCAGCTGGGCTGGCTGATCGGCACGCCCGTGCTCACCGGGGCGGTGTTCCGGCTACCGGTCGGCGTTCTCACCGACAAGTACGGCGGCCGGATCGTCTACGCGATCGTCATGTTGATCGCGGCGGCGGGCGCGTTCCTCGTGAGCCTGGTCGACGGGTTCTGGGGATTTTTCTGGGCGGGGCTTCTGTTCGGCATCGCGGGGACCTCGTTCGCGGTGGGCATCGCGTACACGTCGGTGTGGTTCCCGCAGCACCAGCAGGGGACCGCGCTCGGCATCTTCGGTGCGGGCAACGCGGGGGCGGCGATCACGAGCCTCGGCGCGCCGACGCTGCTCAAGGTCCTCACCGACCACGGCGAACACCTCGACGGCTGGCGGCAACTGCCGCGCATCTACGCCGCAGCTCTCGTCGTGACGACCGTCGCGTTCTGGCTGTTCACCTATCCGAAGAAGGTGGCGCACGGCCACGAACTCACCCTGGCCGAGCGGCTGCGGCCGCTGAAGAAGGCGCGGGTGTGGCGGTTCGGCATGTACTACTTCTTCGTGTTCGGCGGCTTCGTCGCCCTCGCGCAGTGGCTGATCCCCTACTACGTCAACGTCTACACCGTGTCCGTCGCGATGGCGGGCCTGCTCGCGTCGATCTACACGCTTCCGTCCGGCGTCATCCGTGCGCTCGGCGGATGGATGTCTGACAAGTGGGGCGCGCGGCGGGTGATGTACTGGGTACTCGGCGGCAGCGCGGTGTGCAGCTTCCTGCTGATCGTTCCGCGCATGGACGTGTACGCGCCGGGCGAGGGAGTGTTGGCGGATGCGCCGGGGACGGTCACGGAGGTGGCGCCGGACCACATCACGGTGGACGGCAAGGTCTATCGGTTGCGCACCAAGCCGGCGGATCAGGGGCGGGCGGAAGAAGGCACGCTGGTGTGGCCGAAAGGCCGGTCCTGGCAAGAGCCCGCCGTCAAGGTCGGCGACAGGGTGGTCAAGAAGCAGCTGCTGGCCCGCGGTGTCACGCACGTCTACTTTCAGGCCAACATCTGGATCTTCACCGCGCTGGTGTTCGTCATCGGCATCCTGATGGGCATCGGCAAGGCGGCCGTTTACAAGCACATTCCGACGTACTTCCCGAAGGACGTCGGCGTCGTCGGCGGCATCGTCGGCGTGCTCGGCGGGCTCGGCGGCTTCGTATGCCCGATCCTGTTCGGCTACCTGCTGCGCTGGACCGGGATCTGGACCACGTGTTGGATGTTCTTCTTCGCGCTGTCCGTCGGGCTGCTGGTGTGGATGCACCACGTCATCCGCAAGATGCTCGCCGAGAAGGCGCCGGCGCTGTCGGAGCAGATGGACCGGCCGGTCGA
>RFGE01000163.1 GCA_003696105.1 Deltaproteobacteria bacterium
GCACGACCGGCACGCGGTCCGTGCGCCGGCCGAGCACGCCGTCGACCACGTCCGCGCCGAGGTCCACGTCGTCCGGCTCCGCCGGCGCCTCGACCACGAGTCCCTCGAAGTACAGCTTCGAGATGACCGCGAGCGCTTCGAGGTCGCCGAGATCGCCGGCGTCGATGACCTCCATCAGGGTGCGACGACCGTCGAACAGGCGCAAGATGCCGTTGAGTTCGTCGGGGATCTCGGCGAGCCGTTCCGCGAGCTCGTCGTAGTCCACGACGAACCGCCTGTCGAGCGCAGGAAGTTGCTCGAGCAACCGTCCCCACTCGTCGAGGCGCCGCATGCCCTCCATCAGCAGCCCCTGAGTCGACATCTCGATGACGTCCTTGCGGCGCACGGCGCGGAACACGAACTCGAACTCGCCCTCGCTCCAGGTGAGCATCCGGTAGACCGCGTCCTCGCCGGCCAGCTTGCCCAGCTCGGCGTCCACGATCTTGCCCTGGCGGAAGTAGAGCGTTCCCCGACTGCCGTCCTCGTTCGTGATGTGGACGAGCCCCGACTTGCGGCTCACGTCGATCGTCTGGATGAGATCGACCACGCCCATGTCGGCCAGGTGGCCGGTGAACCGCGTGCGGCCGTCGCGCTTTTCCTCGAGCGTCACCCGCTGGCGCTTTTGCAGCAGGATCTTGATCCGCGTGAGGATCTCTTTGATGTAGATCGGCTTGGTCAGGTACTCGTCGACGCCCAGCTCGAGCCCGCGGACCTTGTGGTCGACCGAGGTCTGTCCGGTCAGGAAGACGAACGGGATCTGGCTCCACTCGGCGTCGTCCTTGATGCGCCGGCAAAACTCGAACCCGTCGATCTCGTCGAGTTGCGTGTCGGCGATGATGAGGTCCGGCTGGGCGGTCTGCACCTTCTTGAGGGCGTCCGCGCCCGACGTGGCCGTGGTGACGTTGAATCCCGCCTTCTTGAGGGACACCTCGAGCACCCTCAAGCTCTTGACGTCCCCATCGACGAGCAACAGGCTCTGTTTGGCCAACCGGCGACTCCCGCAGATCCGCGCGAAAAGCGCAGCTATTATCGAGGGATGGTAACAATGCGGCATCGGCGGCGCAACGCGGAGCGGTCGCGATGACCGCCGTCGACCTGCCCTACGGCGCGCGGCCGCTGCGCGCGCGCGTGCCGGACCGCGCGACGATCGTCGCACCGGAGCCGGCCCGCGGCGTGGCGTCGCTGCCGGCGTGTTTCGACCGCGCCCTCGCGCACCCGGTCGGCGCGCCGCCGCTGTCCGCGGCGGACCGGGTGACCGTGGTCGTGAGCGACCCGACGCGCGCCGAGCCGCGCGCGCACCTGGTCGCCGCCGTCTTGCGGCGGCTCGGCGACCCCGCGCACGTCACGTTGGCGATCGCGACCGGCACGCACGGGCCGTGCGACGTCGCCGCCCTCGGGCTTCCCGGCGGCTTGCTCGCGCGCTGCCGCGTGGTCAACCACGACGCGCGCGACGACGGCCAACTCGTGCAGGTTGGCACGACGCGGCGCGGGACGCCGCTCGTCGTCCACCGCTGTCTGGTCGAGGCCGACCTGGTCGTCGCGACCGGCGTCATTCGCCCGCACTACTTCGCCGGGTTCGGTGCCGGCGCCAAGGCGCTGTTTCCAGGGCTCGGCCAGGACCGCGCGGTGCGCGTGAATCACGAGTGGAAGCGGAACCCCGCGGCGGTCGCCGGCCGCGTCGACGGCAACCCGTGCCGGGAGGATCTCGAGGAGATCGTCGATGCGCTGGCGTGCGAGGTCCACGTGCTCAACGCGATCGCCGGGCCGGGCGGCGCGATTATCGGTGCCGTCGCCGGCGAGCCGCGCGCCGCGCTGCGCGCCGGCGCGCAGGCGTGCGCGGAGGCGTTTCGCGCGCGGGCGCCGGACGCCGACGCGATCGTCGTGTCCGACGCGCTGCCGCTCACCGGCAGCGTCTACCAGGCGTCGAAGCTCGTCGCGGCGGTCGCGCCGAAGCTGCGGCCGGGCGGGCGCATCGTCGTCGCCGCGCAGTGCCCGCACGGCACCGGGCCCGTCGACGTGGTCAATCGAGGCATCTACGAGATCGGCTTGCGGCCGCGGCTGCCGGACCGACACGAGCTGCTGCTCGTGTCCGACCTGCCCGGTGCGGAGGTGGCGCGGACCTACTTCGTCCCGGCCGCGTCGGTCGAAGCGGCGCTCGACGGCGTGCGCGGCGACGTGCTGGTCGTGACGCGCGGAGGGGACGTCCTGTGGTGACCGCGACGGGCGCGTCGCGCGCGGGAGCGATGTGATGGACGCCGGCGCCGCACTGCGCGCGTACGTCGACCTGCTGTTGCGGTGGAACGCGCGCATCAACCTGACCGCCGCGCGCACGGCCGACGCGGTCGCCCTGCACATCGACGACTCGCGCGCCGCGGCGGCGCACGTGCCCGCCGGCGCGCGCCGGCTCGTCGACGTCGGCAGCGGCGCCGGGTTTCCCGGGCTGGTGATCGCGGTGGTGCGGCCGGACGTGGCGGTGACCCTGCTCGAGCCGGTGCACAAAAAGCGCGCATTCCTGGCGGCGGCGATCCGCGAGCTGGGACTGGCCAACGCGCGCGCGGTCGCGCAGCGGCTGGAGGACCACCCCGATCGCGACTACGACGTCGCGGTGTCGCGCGCGACGTGGGCCGCGAACGAGTGGATCCGCCGCGCCCGGCCGTACGTGCGGCCCGGCGGGGTGGTGCTCGCGATGGAGGGACGCGAGCGCATCGCGCTGCCGGCCGGCGCGCGGCGCCATCCGTACCGGGTCGGCGAGCGCGACCGCGCGATCCTGGTCGTGCCGGTGGGACCGGGCGGATCGGCGGGGGACTGAACGGCCCGCCCCGAACGGGTGCGCGGCACCCGGCCGCGGGGCGTCGCCGCCGCGCGCGGCCCCGGGCACGCGCCGGCACGCGAGTTCTCGTAACCGACCTGAATGCAAAGGATTGTTGCGCAGTCGCGGCGGCGCGCTCGATCGGTGCCGGTTTCGCTTGACGGAGGCGCGCCGCACGCGCTAAATGAAAACCGTTTTCGTTTTCGTTTTCACTCACCTTCTTCTTCCCTCAGGAGTTGCCCGATGTCGTTTCGTCACCTCGTCGCCGCCACCGCGGTCGCGACCCCCATCGTGTCCGGCGCGTTCGCGCCGTCCGCGAATGCCAA
>RFGE01000164.1 GCA_003696105.1 Deltaproteobacteria bacterium
CCCGCGTCGCGGCCGGCGGCGACGGGCGCGCGCCCGCCTCGCCGGCACCGGGCGGTCGCGCGGCTGCGGCGCGCGCCGGCGGACCGCCGGTGACGCCCCCCGCGGTCGCCAGCGCCCGCGCGGCGATCCAGCCGGGGGCGGCGGACGCGAACGCCGTCTCGGCGTCGGCGCGCGGCCGCGCCGTCCGGGCGGCGAGCGCGTCCACCGCGCTGGCCTCGAGCCAGGCCAGTGCCGCGGCGGCGGCGGCACGGCGGGCGGCGCCGGTGCGCGCGACCGCGGCGCCGTCGATCGCGAGCGGTAGGCCGCTGCCGTCGGCTTCGATGTCGAGCACGTCGGCCGCCGCTCGCGCCCATGCGTCGGCGCGGCCGCGCGCGAGCGCGACCGGCGCGACGACGGCCGCCACCCGGTCGGCGAGCGCGATCGGGTCGCTCGGGTCAGGCGGTGCGTCGCGCAGGGCGGCGAGGGCGGCGCGCGCGTCGCGGCCGCGCGCCTCGGCCCAGACTTCCATCGCGGCGGCGGCGGACGCCGCGGCGAAGGCGTCGGCGGCCGCGAGGGCGCGGTCCACCGTGTCGACCGCGGCGGTCGCGGCGCGAGTGCGTGCGTCGTCCGCGCCGCCGGGGCGCGCCGTGGCGGCCTCGATGGCGATCGCGGCGCCGTCGAGGTCGCCGCGCGCGACCGCGTCGATCGAACGCAGCACGAGGTCGGCGGCCGCCGCGAGCGCGAGCGCGTCGGCGAGCCGCGCATAGCTGGCGGCGTCGCGGCCGGCGCGCGCCAGCCGCTCGCCGTCGGCGCCGGCGGCGAGCGCGCCGTCGACCCACGCCGCGACGGCCGCGGGCAGTCTCGGGCGGTGTTTGGCCGACAGCAGCGCGTCCCAGTACAGCGCGAGCTGCAGTCGCAGGGCGCCGGCGCGAGCCCGCACACGCGCGCGCTCGGCGGCCGACAGCGCCATCGCGGCGGGCGGGACCGGGCGCGGCGCGGGCAGGGCGCGGCCGGTGACCGCGTGAAAGGCCGCGCGCAGGTCCCCGGGCGGCGCGGTCGCCGCCGGCGTCGCGGGACCGGGCACCGCCGGCACGAGGGTGCCGTCGGGGGCGACCGCTCCGGCGACGGCGGCGCCGGGACGCGGCGCGGCGCCGGTGACCGCCGCGAGCGCCGCGACGGCGACCGCGCCGGATGCGGCCGCGTCGGCGGCGCCGGGCGGGTCCACCTCGATCCACAACCGGTCGGCCGGCGCGCCCACCGCGTCGGCCGCGGCCAGGCGCGCGAGCGCCGTGGCGGCGGTCGCTGCGGGCGCCGTCCCGTCCGGGCTTCGGTGCGGCGCGCGGCGCACCGGTCGGGCGCGCACGCGGAGCGGCGCGCGGCCGTCCGATACGCGCGCGGCGCCGCCGAGCGGCGCGAACGCCACGACCGCGCCGCGGCCGGGCGTGGTCGCGAGCACGAGGCCGCCGCGCACCTCCGGCACCGCCAGCGGCGCGACGTCCACGACCCGCGGCCGCGCGAGCAACTCGCGCGGCGGCGGCGGAAACCGCGGCGCGCGCGGCGGGCTCGCGCAGCCCGCGAGCGCGGCGAGCGCGCAGGCGGCGCGCCACGCGGGGCCGGTCGGCGGCGACATTTTGTTAGGATAGCGCGAGCTGGGAGGATTGATGGCCCACCGCGTACTCCTCGTCGACGACTCGGCCGCCACGCGCGCGTTCGCCGCGGCCGCGCTCGAGGAGGTCGGCGGGTGGGAGGTGGAGGTCGCCGGGGGCGGCGCCGAGGCGCTGGCGCTGCTCCAGCGCGGCGCGTTCGACGTCGTCGTCACCGACGTGAACATGCCGGACATCAACGGCCTCGAACTCATCCGGTTCGTCCGCGGCCACGAGCGGCACGCCGCGCTGCCGGTGCTCGTGATCTCGACCGAGGGCCGCGACCGCGACGTCGACCGGGCGATGGCGCTCGGAGCGACGGATTACCTCGCGAAGCCGTTTTCCCCCGAGCAGCTCGTGGCCGCGGTGCGCGCGCTGCTCGGCGACCGCACGGGCGAGTGAGCGAGCCGCCGGTGGACGTGCGACGGGAACACGGACCAGAACGGGCGGCGCGCCGCGCGGGCGATCGGGGCGCGGCCGGCGGCGCGACCGCGCGTGCGGAGGTCTGAGCGATGGCGGTGTCGGACAAGGCGCTGAGCGAGTTTTTGGCCGAGGCGCAGGAGATCGTCGACGCGCTGTCGAACCATCTGCTGCGGCTCGACGAGCAGCGGGATCCCCGCGGCGACGCCGAGCCGGACCCGGAGCTGCTCAACGAGTGTTTTCGCGGGGTGCATTCGCTCAAGGGGCTCGCGGGCATGTTCGGGGTCGCGCCGCTCGCGGACGCGGCGCACCGGCTCGAGACGGTGCTCGACCACATGCGGCTCGGCCGCATGGCCGCGTCGGCGGACGTGATCGACCTGCTGTTCGAGGCGGTCGAGCTGTTCGGTCGGATCATCGGCGCGGTCGCCGAGGGCGGCGAGGTCGACGCCGATCGCGTGGCGGCCTACCTGGCCCGGCTCGACGCGGCCGCGGCGGTGTCCGACGCCGGCGATGCCGGCGGCCTCGGCGATTTCGACCTGCCGGACGCGATCTTGTCGGTGCTCACCGAGTACGAGGAGCATCGCCTCGCCGAGAACATCAAGCGCGGCCGCCGGATCTACCTGTTGTCCGCCGCGTTCGATTTGATGGACATCGACAAGGGGCTCGAGCGCGTCAAAGCGCGCATCAAGCCGATCGGCGAGGTGATCTCCTACCTGCCGAGCGCCGACTCGATCGACGACACGGCGATCCAACTCGACGTGCTGGTCGGGGCGGCCGCGACGGCGGCCGAGGTGCGCGCGGCGGTCGACGACCCGGCCGTCGAGGTGACCGAGGTGCGCCGCAAGGGGGACCGGCGCGCGCGCGCGGAGCCGCCGCCGGACGCCTCGCGGAGCGATGCCGGCGCGGCCGGGGCGCCGGAGCCGCCGCGGGCGGCCGGGGCGCCGGAGCCGGCCTCTGCGGCGCGGTCGCGCGCGGCCGCGCCGCCCGCGCCGCCGGCTGTCGCCGCCGACGACCTCGGCACGCTGCGGTCCGTCACCCAGACGGTGCGCGTCGACATCCGCAAGCTGGACGCCTTGATGAATGCCGTGTCGGAGCTGACGATCGTCCACTCGGGCCTGCAGGGCGTGCTCGACCGCATCGCGTCGCGGCTCGATCTCGCCGACGAGGCGCGGGCGCTCACCCGCGAAGTGCGCGCGCTCGAGCGCCGCCTCGCCGAACTGCAGACCGGCATCCTCGAAGTGCGCATGGTGCCGATGCGCCAGGTATTCGACAAGCTCACTCGGGTCGTGCGCCGGATCTCCCGCGAGTCGGGCAAGGAGATCCGCCTGGACATCTTCGGCGCCGACACGGAGCTCGACAAGCTCATCGTCGAGGACCTGTCCGACCCGCTGATGCACATCATCCGCAACGCGATCGACCACGGCATCGAGATGCCGTCGGTGCGCGAGGCGGCCGGTAAGCCGCCCGTCGGCACGATTCGCGTCGGCGCGCGGCCTCAGGGCAGCCGCGTGGTCGTCACGGTGGCCGACGACGGCGCGGGCATCGACCCGGCGCGCGTGGTCGAGGCCGCCGTCGCCCGCGGACTGATCGATCCCGACGCCGCGCGCGACATGGCGGATCGCGACGCGTTCAACTTGCTGTTTCTGCCGGGGATGTCGACGCGCGAGCGCGCCACCGAGCTGTCGGGACGTGGCGTCGGGCTCGACGTGGTCAAGACCAACATCGCGCGCCTGTCCGGCTTGATCGACGTGACGTCGCGCGTCGGCGAGGGAACCGAGTTTGCCATCACGCTGCCGATCACGCTGGCGATCATTCAAGCACTGGTCGTCGCGGTGGCGGGGCGCACCTACGCGATCCCGCTCAACAGCATCGTCGAGAGCTTCGCGCTGGCGCGCGGCGACGTGCAGACCGTCGAGGGGCGCCAGGTGTGCAGCCTGCGCCAGCAGACGCTGCTTCTGTGCCGGCTCGAGGACGTGTTCGGGCTCGACCGTCCCGCCGGCACGACGCGACCGGACGACCAGTACGTCGTCGTGCTCGGCCTCGCGCAACATCGCATCGGGCTCGTCGTCGACGAACTCGTCGGCGAGCGCGACATCGTGATCAAGTCGCTGGGCGCGGCGCTGGCCGACGTGCCGGGCATCGCGGGGGCCACGGAACTCAGCCACCAGCAGACCGTACTCGTGCTCGACGTGCCGGGGCTGGTCGAGGAGGCGCTCGCCGGCGCGGGCGCGTCGGAGGCCGCGTGATGTCTCCGCCGTCCGACGATCTGCGCGCGAAGCTGTCGCAACTGGCGACCGAGGACACGTTCCTCAATGCGTACGCGCGGCGACGCGCCCGATCGGCCACCGGCAGCGAGTGGATCGGGTTTTGCGTCGCCGGCGAGACCTACGCATTGCCGATCGGCGACCTGCGCGAGATTCTCAAGGTGCCGCCGATTACGGAGGTGCCGCGCGTGCCGCGGTTCGTCCTCGGGGTTGCGCCGGTGCGAGGCATGGTCGTCCCGATCCTGTGCATGCGCCGGCGGCTCGGGTTTCCTCCGGCGCCGATCGGTCGGTCGAGCCGCGTGCTCGTGTGCGAGGTCGACGGCGAGCGCTACGGGCTGCTGGTCGACGCGGTGTCGGCGGTCGAGCGGCTGCAGGAGGGGCAAATCGAGCGGTCCCCCCAGCTCGGCGGCGGCGCCGCGGCCGAGTTCGTCGCCGGGATCGGCCGGGCGGGCGCCCGGCTGATCATCCTGCTGGACGCGCGCGCGGTCGTCACCTTTTCGTCGCGGGAGGCGCGATGATGCAGGTCGCCACCTTCTTCGTCGGCGCTCAGGAGTATGCGCTCGACATCCTGCGCATCAAGGAGATCATCGTGCCGCTGCCGATCACGCGCGTACCGCGCGCGCCGGCGTTCATCGAGGGCATCATCGAGCTGCGCGGGGCGGTGTTGCCGGTGATCGATCTGCGCAAGCGCTTCGGGACCGACGCCGGGCCGCCGGCGCGGTCCACCAAGTATGTGCTCGCGACCGTCGCTCGCCACGTCGTCGGCCTGATCGTGGACCGGGTCGGCGAGGTGCTGACTCTCGACGAGGCCGATCTGCTCGCGCCGCCGGAGTTGGCGGTTGGCGAGGGGGCTCGCTTCGTGACCGCCGTGTGCCGGCGAGGCGACCGGATGATCTTCGTGATCGACATCGACCAGGTGCTGTCGGAGGCGGAGCGGTCCGACCTCGTGCGGATGGGGGAGACCGCGTGACCGCGCCGTGCGTGGTGGTCGCGTGCGACGAGCCCGCGGTTCGCGACGCGGCGGTGGCTGCCGTGCGCTCGGCCGGCTACGACGCGATCGCGGTCGACCACGGGGATGCCGTGGTCGCTCTGCTCGACTCGCAGCCGCCGCCGGCGGCGCTCGTCGTCGACGTCGCGTTGCGCGGCCGCGCGGGCTACGAGCTGTGCGACGAGATCGCCGCCCGCGGATTGCCCACCCGCGTGGTACTCGTCGCGTCCGTCTACTCGAAAACGGCCTACAAGCGCAAGCCGGCCGACCTGTACGGCGCCGACGACTACGTCGAGCAGCACCACATCCCCGACCTGCTCGCGGCGAAGCTCGCGCGCCTGGTGCCGCCGCCGCGCCTGGTGCCGCCGCCGCGGCCGCACGATCCGGCTGCGCTGTCGCCGGCCGAACGCCGGGCGGCCGAGCGCTTGCGGGAGCGCGCCGACGAGCGACTGCGCGCGGACGACGCCGGACGCGACGCGCAGGAGCGCGCTCGCGCGCTCGCGCGCGTGATCGTCGCCGACCTCGTGCTCTACAGCGGCCGCGACGTCGGCGCGTGGCGCGCAGCGCGTGGCGGGCGCGATCGGCCGCTGCCGGACCGGCTGTTGCGCGATCTCGACGAGGCGCGCCGGCTGTTTGCGCTCGCGGTGCCGCGCGATGTCGCCGGCAGTCGCGACTACGTACTCGAAGCCCTGATGGAGTTTCTGCGCTCCCGTGGCTGAGCGGCGGCACACAGCAGCCGGGGATGTCGACGCTCGGCGCCGCGCGGTCGCGGCGACGTGGGACGCCGGTGAGGTGATCGCGGCGCTGGCGGACGACAGCTGGCGCGTGCGCAAGGCGGCGGTCGACCGCGCTGTGCGCTGGCACGACGCCGGCGAGATGGCGCGCGCGCTCGTCGACGTCCTGGCGGCGACCGACGACGTCGGCGCCCGCAACGCCGCGCTCGAGGCGCTCGAGCGGCTCGGCGCGCCCGCGGTCGATGCGCTCGTGGCGGCGCTCGAGGTGGACCAGCCGCACCGCAAGTTCCTGCTCGACGCGCTCGGCGGGTTCGCCGATCCGCGCGCGGTGCCGGCGCTCGCGCGCGGACTGGACGACCCCGACCCGAACGTCCAGGTCGCGGCGGCGGAAGCGCTCGGTCGGATCGGCGGGCCGGCGGCGGAGGCGGCGCTGTTGGCCTGCGCGGACCGGTCCGGCGGCATGGTGCAACTCACCGCGCTCGACGCGCTGGCCCAGGCGGGCGCGGTGGTGCCGGCGACGCGCGCGTTGCGCTGGGCGGACGTGCCGGTGGTGCGCGTGAGCGCTCTGCGGCTGCTCGGCAACGCGCGCGACCCGGCCGCGCTGCCCACGCTGGTCGCGGCGCTCGGAGACCGGACGCGCCGCGCGCGAGAGGCGGCCATCGAGGCGCTCGCTCGCTATGTCGACGACGGCGCGACCGACGCGCAGCGGGCGCTCGTCGCGCGCGAACTGCGCGCGCTCGGGCGTCCGGCGGTCGACCACCTGATCGAAGCGCTGGCGGCGCGGCAGCCCGAAGTGCGGCGCGCCGCGGCGCTCTTGCTCGGCGTCGGCCAGCACCGGGCCGCGGTCGCCCGCCTCGCCGAGCTGCTCGGCGATCCCGACGCCGGCGCGGCGGCCGCGCGCGCGATCGACGCGATGGGCCCGGCCGGCCACAGGGCGGCAGCGACTGCGCCGGACCCGGCGGGCGACCTGTCGGACGCCGACTTCGCCGCGCTCGCGGAGCTATTGCGCGCGCGGTGCGGCCTGCAGTTCGAGCGGGACGCCGCCTACCTGCTGCGCCGGCGCCTCGCGCCGCGGCTGGCGGCCGTCGGCGCGGCGAGCTTCCGCGACTACGTCCGCCTGCTGCAGCACGGACCGGACCGCGAGCGAGAACTGGATGCCGTGATCGATGCGGTCACCACCAACGAGACCTACTTTTTCCGCGAAGCGTACCAACTGCGCGCGTTCCGCGACGAGATCTTGCCGACGCTGCGGGCGCTGCGTCCGCGCGGCGACCGGCTCACCGTGTGGAGCGCCGGCTGCTCGACCGGCGAAGAGGCCTACACGATCGCGATGCTCATCGTCGACGCCGGCGGCTTCGACGACTGGGACGTGCGCGTCATCGGCACGGACATCTCGTCGCGCGTGCTCGACGTCGCGCGCGCCGGCCGCTACACGGCCAACTCGCTGCGGTCGTCGGATCTGCCCGAGTTGCGCCGGTTTTTGCGCCGCACCGACGACGGCACCTGGGAGGTCCGCGAGGCGATCCGCGACCTGGTGGTGTTCCATCGACTGAACTTGGTGGATACGCGGGCGGTGCTTCGCATGCCCGACTGCGACGTCGTATTCTGTCGAAACGTGCTCATCTATCTGGATCGCGCGTCGCGCGCGCGGGTCGTGGCGTCGTTTTACGATCGGCTCACCGCCGGCGGCTACTTGCTGCTCGGCCACTCCGAGTCGCTCGTCAACGTCACGACCGCGTTCGAGATCGAAACCCTCCGCAACGACACCGTCTACCGCAAGGTCGG
Source organism: Deltaproteobacteria bacterium (assembly GCA_003696105.1). Lineage (NCBI taxonomy): Bacteria > Pseudomonadati > Myxococcota > Myxococcia > Deltaproteobacteria bacterium. The sequence continues at coordinate 7,814 of RFGE01000164.1, forward strand.
ATGACCCGCGACCGCGACATTCGCGTTGTCGTCGTCGACGACTCGGCGTTCAACCGGCAGACGATTACGTCGATGCTGTCGGGCGTCGGCGGCGTCGCGGTCGTCGGTCGCGCGGGCGACGGCAACGAGGGCCTGCGCCTGGCGCTCGAGCGCGAGCCGGACGTGATCACGCTCGACCTCGAGATGCCGCGCATGGACGGCTTCACGTTCCTGCGCATCCTGATGCGGCGGCGGCCGACGCCGGTGATCGTGATCAGCTCGCACGCTCGCCAGGAGAACGTATTCAAGGCGCTCGAGCTCGGCGCGCTCGACTTCATCGCCAAGCCGACCGTGACGCTGTCGCCCGAGCTGCGCGCGATCGAAGCCGAACTCGTCGACAAGGTGCTCCGCATCGGCCGGTTGCAGCGCGTGTCCCTGACCGAGCGCGTGCGCCCGCCCGAACCGGCCGAGCCGGCGGCAGACCGCGCCGCGCCGGCCGCCGCCGAGCCCGACGCGCCGCTGCGCGTCGCGTGCATCGGCGCGTCGACCGGCGGCCCGCCGGCGCTCAAGCAGGTGCTCGGCGCGCTGCCGGCCGGGCTGCCGATCGCGGTGCTCGTATCGCAGCACATGCCGGCGGGGTTCACCGCCGCGTTCGCCGAGCGGCTCGACGCGGCCTGCGCGCTCGACGTGCGCGAGGCGCGCAGCGGCGACCGCGTGCGCGCCGGCCGCGTGCTCGTCGCGCCGGGCGGCGCGTCGCTCGCGGTCGAGCGAAACCCCGACGGCGGCGTGCGCGTTCGCGTCGAGGCGGTCGACGACACCGAGCGCGCGTGGGGCCGCGCGCCGCGCTACCTGCCGTCCATCGATCGGATGATGCAGACGGCTGCGGCGGTCGTCGGCGGCGATGTGCTCGGCATCGTGCTCACCGGGATGGGCGACGACGGCGCCGACGGCGTGCGCGCGATCCGGCGCGCGGGCGGCGCGACCGTCGCCGAGGCGCAAGAGACCGCGGTCATCTTCGGCATGCCGGAGGAGGCGATCCGCACCGGTGCGGTCGACGAGGTGCTGCCGCTGTCGCGCATCGCCGATCGGATCGTGCGCCACGCGCGCGCGCGCCGCTGACCGGCCGATGGTATGATGGAGGCCGCGTGTCGCGCGCCAACCTGGAACAGCACATCGAGGAAGTCGAACTCGAAAACGCCAACCTGGCGAGCCTGTACGTCGCGCTCAGCCAGTTGCATTCGAGCCTCGACGTCAACGAAGTGCTCGGCGTGATCGTGGAAATCCTGCTGAACTTCGTCGGCGCCGACCTGTTTGCCGTGCTCGTCGCCGACGAGACCGGCGTGTTGCGGCCGATCGCCGCCCACGGCGTGGCGCGCGAGCGCGTGCCGGCGCTGGCCCCCGAGGGCGTGTGCGGCCGCGCGCTCGCGACCGGCGAACCGCAGATCGACGACTTCGTCGCCGGCCCGCGCGCGGGCGCGCCCGACGTCGCGCCGCTGGCGTGCATCCCGTTGCGCGCGGCGGGCGAGCCGTTCGGCGCGATCGCGGTGTGGACCTTCTTGCCGCAAAAGGATGCGTTGCGCGACATCGACCGCGAGATTGCGCACCTTTTGGCCAAGAGCGCGGGCACCGCCCTCGAGGCGGCCCGGCTGGCCATGACCGCCCCGCCGAATCCCGGCACGAAGGGCTACTACGAGGCGCTCGCCGCGCTGATCGGTTAACGACATGTCGCTTGTCGCCCTCGTCGTCGAAGACAGCCCCACGATGCGCCAGCTGCTCGTGTTCGCGCTCAAGCGCATTCGCGGTATGCGCACGATTGAGGCCAGCGATGGCGTCGATGCACTCAAGAAGCTGGCGACCGGCGAGCGGCCCGACATCATCCTCACCGACATCAACATGCCGATCATGGACGGGCTCAAGTTGGTCCAACGCGTGCGGGCCGACGACCGCCTGCGCGACGTGCCGATCGTCGTCATCACGACCGAGGGCGGCGCCGAGGACCGCGCGCGCGCGCTCGCGCTCGGCGCCAACGCGTACATCGCCAAGCCGATCCAGGCGCCGCAGGTGCTGCGCCAGGTCAAAGAGTTGCTGAAACTGGCCTGATCGCCGACAGTCGAGGGGGTGGACCTCGACCGCGCGTGCGATCTGTTCCTCGACCACCTGAAGGTCGAGCGGAACTTGTCGCCGAACACGCTCGACGGCTACGCGCGCGATCTGCGCCGGTTCGTCGACGAGTGTGGGCGCAGGTCGGCCGGGGACGTGCGGCCGGTCGACATCGTGGATCATCTCGTGCGCCTGGCGGACGCGGGACTGGCCGCGCGCAGCCGCGCGCGCGCGCTGGTGGCGGTGCGCGGGCTGTTTCGCTTCCTCGTCGCGGAGCGCGCGATCGACGCCGACCCGACCGAGACGCTCGAAGGCCCGAAGATCGGGCGCCGCCTGCCGGACGTGCTGTCGCCGGACGAGGTCGACCGGCTGTTGGCCGCGCCGCCGGCCGACACGCCGCGCGGGGCGCGCGACGCGGCGATGTTGGAGGTGCTGTACGCGACCGGGCTGCGCGTGTCCGAACTCGTGCGCCTCGCGGTCGACGACGTACACCTCGACCGCGGTTACGTCCGCGCGTTCGGCAAGGGGCGCAAGCAGCGGCTGGTGCCGCTCGGCCAGGTGGCGATCGACCGGGTGCGCGCGTATCTCACGGGACACCGGGCGACGTTCGTCAAGCGGCCGGACGAGCCGGCGCTGTTTCTCACGTCGCGCGGCCGGCCGATGACGCGCCAGGGGTTTTGGAAGTTGCTGCGCGGCTACGCGGCGGCGGCCGGCATCCGGCGGCCGATCTCGCCGCACAAGCTGCGGCATTCGTTCGCGACCCACTTGATCGAGCGGGGAGCCGACCTGCGCGCCGTCCAGGCCATGCTCGGCCACGCCGACATCGGAACCACGCAGATCTACACCCACGTCAGCCGCGGCCACCTCGTCGACGTGGTGCGCCGCCATCACCCAAGAGCAAAGTAATTACAGCGGGTTGATGGCGGTTTCGCGCGTCGCGGGTTGCGACTGTCGCACCCGGCGTCCATAGTCGGGGCGCCGTGAGCAGCGGGGGCTTCATCGGAAACATCGGTCCGGACGAGATCAAGTGGCTCGTCCAGGTCATGATCGTCCTGATCCTGTCCATCGCCGTGCACGAGTTTGGCCACGCGTTCGTCGCGGACCGGCTCGGCGACCGGCTGCCGCGCAGCCAGGGGCGCGTCACCCTCAACCCGGTCGCGCACGCCGATCCGATCGGGACGCTGCTGTTTCCCGTGCTCGGATTCGTGTTTTCCGGCGGCCACGGGCTCGGCTTCGGCTGGGGAAGGCCGGTCCAGGTCAACCCGGTGGCGTTCACGCGGCGGTTCACCATGCGCACCGGCCACATGTTGGTCGCCGCGGCAGGTCCGGCGATGAACATCGCGCTCGGGCTCGCGGTGGGCGCCGGCTACGCGGTGCTGGTCAAGACCGGCGTGCTGTCCGCGACCAGCGAGTTGAACGTCGCCATCCAGTACGCGGTGTTCCTCAACTTCATTCTCGCGTTCTTCAACCTGATCCCGGCCTATCCGCTCGACGGCGGCGCCGTCCTCGAGGGCTTTCTGCCGCGGCGGGCGCTTGACACCTGGGAGCAGATCAAGGTCTATGGCCCCTTCATCTTGATGGCGTTTCTGTTCATCGGGCCGCTGCAGCGGCTGTTCGTGGCACCCGCGCACTGGTGCTACGCGTCCTACCTGGAGTTGTGGGGGCTGCGGCCCCTGTTCGGCTGAACGAGGCGACGCGCAGTGACCGACGCCGGCTACTCCGTCGAGCTCGAGGTGTTCGAGGGGCCCCTCGACCTGCTGCTGCACCTGGTGCGCAAGCACGAGCTGGACATCCTCGACATCCCGATCGCGTTCATCACCGAGAAGTACCTCGAGTACCTCGAGCGCATGGAGCAGCTCAACCTCGACGTCGCCGGCGAGTATCTGCTGATGGCCGCGACGCTGGCGCACATCAAGTCGCGCGAGCTGCTGCCGCGCGACGACTCCGCCGACGCCGAGGACGGCGAGGAGGAGGGCGAGGATCCGCGGCAGGAGCTGATCCGGCGGCTGCTCGAGTACCAAAAATATAAGGAGGCGGCCGAGCACCTCGGCGGTCGGCCCGTGGTCGGTCGCAACGTGTGGCCGCGCGGCACCGACCGCAAGACGGCGGTGGCCGAGGACGTGGACCCGCATGCGGTCGCGCCGCTGATGCCGATTCCGGTCACGCGGCTGCTGGCGGCGCTCGACAAGGTGCTGCGCCGCGCGAAGGTCAACCTCGCGCACACGGTGAGCGTCGACCGGCTGTCGGTGTCCGACCGCATCAACCAGCTCGTCGACCGGTTCGAGCGCGAGGCCGAGTTTTCGTTCCAGAGCTGTTTTGCGTTCGTCGAAGCCGGCACGCACAGTCCGGCGCAGCTCAAGCACGAAGTCGTCGTCACGTTCCTGGCGATACTCGAGATGGCGCGGCTCGGCATGGTCGCGATCTCGCAGCCGACCGGCGAAGAGGACATCGTGCTGCGCCGCGCGGCCGATGACCTCCGCGCGCGCGCGGAACGCGTTCACATCGAAGAGGAGCGACATGAGTCGAATGCGACAGAAGCGCAAGGCGAGGGCTAAGGCCGCTCGGGCGGCCGCGGGCGCCGCGTGCGCGGTGGAGGCCGGCGCGGCCGAGGCGGGCGATCGCGTCGCCGACGATGGCGTTGCGGAGGCGGCCGCCGCCGAGCGGGCCGCGGAGCCGGACGGCGCGGCCGCGGAGGCCGCCGCCGAGCCGGGCGGTGATGCCGCGGAGGCGTCCGCCGAGCCGGACGGCGATGCCGCGGAGGCCGCCGCCGAGGCCGCGCCGGCTGCCGAGGCCGCGGCCGAGCCGGACGGCGCGGCCGCGGAGGCCGCGGCCGAGCCGGACGGCGATGCCGCGGAGGCGTCCGCCGAGCCGGACGGCAATGCCGCCGGCTCGGGACGCGACCCCGCGCGGCTCAAGAGCATCGTGGAGAGCCTCGTGTTTGCGGCCGACAAGCCGATCTCGGTCAAGGAGCTGATGCGGCTGTGCAAGGAGCGCGACGAGGCCGCGGTCGAGGCCGCGCTCGCGCAGCTCGAGGAAGGCTACGCCGGCCGGGGAGTCGTCCTGCACCGCGTGGCCGGCGGCTGGCAGTTCCGCACCAGCCCGGCGAACTCGGCGTGGGTGACGCAACTCGTCGCCGGCAAGCCGGTGCGGCTCACGCGGGCGCAGCTCGAGACGCTGGCCATCGTCGCGTACCGGCAACCGATCACGAAGCCCGAGATCGAGGAGATCCGCGGCGTGGACTGCGGCAGCCCCCTGCACGTCCTGATGGAACGCCAGCTCATCCGCGTGCTGGGCAAGAAGGAGGAGCCGGGCCGGCCCCTGCTGTACGGGACCACCCGCGAGTTCCTCGAGTTCTTCCAGCTCAACGACCTGCGCGACCTGCCGACGCTGCGCGAGTTCCACGAACTCACCGAAGACAGCAAGCGCGAACTGGAGAAGCTCGGGATCGACGCCGATGGCGACGATGCAGGCGCCGGCGGCGAGGAGGCGCCGGCCGCGGGCGAGCCGGCGGCGGCGGATGGCGAGCCGGCCGCGGGCGAGGCGGCCGCGGCGGCGGCGGATGGCGAGCCGGCGGGCGAGGCCGTGGAGGCGGCGGCGGCGGATGGCGAGGCGGCCGCGGGCGAGGCGGCGGCGGCGGCGGATGGCGAGGCGGCGGGCGAGGCCGTGGAGGCGGCGGCGGATGACGCGCCGGCCGCGGGCGAGGCCGTGGAGGCGGCGGCGGCGGCCGCGGGCGACCGGCCGTCCGCCGGCGAGGTCGCGGCGCGGCCGATCGGCGTGGACCGAGTCGCCGGCGCGCCGCCGGCCGATCGCGAGACCGCGTGAGCCGCCCGATTCGATTGCAGCGCTACCTCGCCCAGTGCGGGGTCGCGGCCCGGCGGAAGGCCGAGCAGCTGATCGTCGAGGGGCGCGTGCGCGTCAACGGTGCCGTCGTCGACGAGCTGGGCGCGCGCGTCGACCCGGAGCGCGACCGGGTATCGGTGGACGGCAAGGCGGTCACGCCGCAGGACACCATGTACGTCGTGCTCAACAAGCCCAAGGGCTTCGTGACGACGGTCGAGGACCCTGAGGGCCGTCCGACGGTGATGGAACTGCTGCCGCGGTTGCCGGTACGAGTGGTGCCGGTCGGCCGGCTCGATTTCTATAGCGAGGGCGTGCTGCTTCTCACCAACGACGGCGAGTTGGCGGCGCGGCTCCTGTCGTCGCGCTACGAAGTAGAGAAGACCTATCACGTCAAGGTGCGCGGTCACGTCAAGCCGGCCCACCTGCGCGCTTTGCGCCAAGGAGTTCGCCTCGACGACGGCTCCATCACCAAGCCGGCCAAGGTCGACCGGTTGCCGGCCGCGAGCAAACACGACTGGTTCGTGGTCACGCTCACCGAGGGCAAGAACCGCCAGGTACGCCGCATGTTCGAGGCGCTCGGGTACGGTGTCACGAAGCTGCAGCGGGTCGCATTCGCCGGCATCACGTTCCACGGCCTGCGCGTCGGCGACGCGCGCGAGCTGTCGCAAGCCGAGGTCGACGCGCTCCGGCGGCTCGTCAAGCTGCCCGCGAACACCGTGTCGCGCGGCGTCTGGGCGGCGCGCCGCGAGGAGACAGACCGGGCGCGCCGCGCGCGGCGGGCGCGCGCGGCGGACGCGACGCGCGAGGGAGCGGCGGCAGGGCGCGCGGCGCACGGCGGTCGCGGTCGCGGTCGCCGATAGACGGTCGGCGCGGCGCCGGGCGGCGCGGCGGCGGACGCCGCCCGCGCGCGCGTGCGTGGGCGGCTGCCGGGCGCGCCGCGCACCGTCCGCGGCTCGCCCGGCGGCGCACGCGAACGGGAGGCGGCGCGGGCGACCGCGCGGGGCTCGCCGTGGTACGGTCGGCGGCCCGATGGAGCTTCGCACGCTGACCGTCCTCGACTCGCTCCAGCCCCAGCTCACCGGCTTTTTGCAGACGGTGTCGCAGGGGTTCATGCCGCTCGAATACCAGGCGTCGCTGTTCCTCGAGATTGCGCCCGGGATCGCGATCAACCGGCTCACCGACGTGGCGCTCAAGGCGACCCGCGTGCAGCCCGGCATGCAGATCGTCGAGCGCGCCTACGGGTTGCTAGAGGTGCACGACGCCGACCAGGGCGAAGTGCGCGCGGCGGCCGCCGCCATCCTCGACAGCGCCGGGATGTCCGAACAGGACCGCCTCCGGCCGCGCGTCGTCTCGTCGCAGATCATCACCGGGCTCGACGGCCACCAGGCGCAGCTCATCAATCGAATGCGCCACGGCGACATGATCGCCGCGGGCCAGGCGCTGTACATCCTCGAGGTGCATCCGGCCGGCTACGCGGCGCTGGCCGCCAACGAGGCCGAAAAAGCATCTCCGGTCCAGCTGCTCGAAGTGCGCACGTTTGGCGCGTTCGGGCGGCTGTGGATGGGCGGCGGAGAGGCCGAGATCGCCGAGGCGGCGCGCGCCGCCGAGAGCGCCCTTGCGGATGTGACCGGCAGGGACAACACTGAGTCCACATGAAATCGACCGTTCGCTGCACGCGCGGGCTCGCCGGTGGCGAGTCACACGCCGCCCGCGCGGTCGTGCGGCGGCTTGGGCCGGCGGCGCCGCCGGCCGGCAGGGACCGCGTCCTGCAGCGACCCACGACGTACGGAGCCAAATGACCGAACCTGCACTGCGCACGACGCTCCCCCGCGCGCCGTTTTCGCCGGGAGGTGACCACGAGATCGACGCACGCATCGCGGAGAAGTTGCTCGCGATCGCGCTGCGCGACGGCGGCGACTACGCGGACCTGTACTTCGAGTACCGAATCGGCGCCGACTACGTGCTCGAGGACGAACGCATCAAGACCGTCGGGCGCGGCGTATCGGTCGGCCTCGGTGTTCGCGTCGTCAAGGGCGACGCCACGGGGTATGCGTACACCGAGGATCTGTCCTTCGACCGCATGGCGCAGGCGGCGCGGACCGCCGGCCAGATCGCGGCGGGCGGCGGCTCGCACCGCACCTTCCGCATCGAGGCGTTCGCGGTGCCGAACCGCTACTCGGTGCAATCCCTGTCGCTCGAGGCGCCGCCCGCGGACAAGCTGGCGCTGTTGCGCGCGGCCGACCGCGCGGCGCGCGCCTACGACCCGCGGATCGTCAAGGTCGATGTGTCGTTCGTCGAGCAGCTCAAGGAGATTCTCGTCGTCACGTCCGACGGGCGAATGACGCGCGACGTGTTGCCGATGGTTCGCTTCGGCGTCCATACGGTTGCGGAGGAGGGGAGCAAGCGGCAGTCGGGCCGGTCGGGCGGTGGCGGGCGGTACGGACTCGAATACTTCGACGCGCCCAACCACACTCCCGAATGGCACGGCCGCGAAGCCGCCCGCATCGCGATCGCCATGCTCGACGCGCGCGATGCGCCGGCGGGCGAGTTCGAGGTCGTCCTCGGGCCGGCCGATTCGGGCATCCTGTTGCACGAGGCGGTCGGCCACGGTCTCGAGGCCGACTTCAACCGGAAGAAGACATCCAACTACTCTGACGCCATCGGCCAGCAGGTCGCGTCGCCGCTGTGCACCGTGGTCGACGACGGCACGATCGACCACGCGCGCGGTTCGATCAACGTGGACGACGAGGGCAACGCCAGCCGATCCAACGTGCTGATCGAAAACGGCGTGCTCGTCGGGTACATGCACGACCGCATCTCGGCGCGGCACTTCGGGGTCGACCCGACCGGCAACGGCCGCCGCCAGTCGTTTCGCCACATGCCGCTGCCACGGATGACGAACACCAGCTTGTTGCCGGGGGAACACTCGCCCGAGGAGATCCTGCGGTCGGTCAAGTTCGGAGTGTACGCCAAGCGCTTCTCCGGCGGGCAGGTCAACATCTCGAACGGCGACTTCGTGTTCTCGCTCACCGAGGGCTACTTGATCGAGGACGGCCGACTCACCGCGCCGCTGAAGGGCGTCAACCTGATCGGCAACGGTCCCGACGCTCTGCGCAAGGTCACGATGGTCGGCAACGACTACGAGCTGTCGGACGGCATGTGGACGTGCGGCAAGGACGGCCAGTCGGTCCCCGTCGGCGTCGGTACGCCGACCGTCAAGATCAGCAAGATCACCGTCGGCGGAACGCAAACCGGCTGACCGCGACGCGGAGCATTCATGACGACACGACGACGTACGCCGCGGCGGGACCTCACCGCCGAACTTTCGGACATCGCGCAGCGCGTGGTCGACCTGGCGCGGCGCGCTGGCGCGGACGACGCAGAGGTGCTGGTGCGCGACGGCGCCGAACTCACCGTCAAGGTTCGGCTCGGCGAGCCGGAACTGGTGCAACAGGCCGGCAGCCGCGCGCTCGGCCTGCGGGTCTTCAAGGACCGCCGCGCGGCCACGACCTACACGTCCGATCTGCGCCCCGACGCGCTCGCCGCATTCACGCGGGACACGGTCGCATTGGCCGAGCTGTCGGAACCGGACGACCTCAACCGGCTGCCGGACCCGGGCGAGCTGGCTCGTGACGTGCCCGACCTCGAGCTGTTCGACCCGTCGGCCACGGCGATCGACGCCGCAGAAGCGCTGCGCCGCGCGAAGGCCGCGGAGAAGGCGGCGTTCGCGTACGACCGCCGGGTGACCAACAGCGACGGCGCCACCTGGTCGCGCAACGTCGGCGCCGTGGCGTTTGCGACGTCGGGCGGGTTTTGCGGCGCGTACCGCGGCAGCTACGCGTCGCTGTACGTCGAGCCCGTGTGCGACGACGAGGGCGGCAAGAAGCGCAACGGGTATTGGTGGACCGCGAGCCGGTTCGTCGCCCAACTCGACGACCCGGAGTATGTCGGGACCGTGGCGGCGCAGCGCACGGTGGCCCAGCTCGGCGCGCGCAAGGTGGACACCTGCGAGGTGCCGGTCGTGTTCGAACCCGAGGCCGGACGCGCGATCCCGGGGTTGTTGTTCTCGGTCGCCAACGGCGCGGCGTTCTACCGCAAGGCGAGCTACCTGATCGGCCGCGAAGGGACGCCGGTCGCGTCGCCGCTGGTCACGATCGTCGACGACCCGCTCATTCCGCGGGCACCCGGCTCACGACCGTTCGACGGCGACGGGTTGCCGACGCGCCGCAACACGATCGTCCGCGACGGTGTGCTCGACACGGTGCTGTGCGACGTCTACAGCGCGCGAAAGCTCGGCCGAGCATCGACCGGCTCGGCGGGGCGCGGCGTCGGCGGCAATCCGGCTCCGACCACGAGCAACCTGATTCTGTGCGCCGGCGAGGGCGACCGCGACACCATCGTCGCCGCCACGGACCGCGGTCTGTACGTCACGTCGATGATGGGGTTCGGGTTCAACCCGGTCACGGGCGACTTCTCCCGCGGCGCCGCGGGATTCTGGATCGAAGGCGGGGAGATCGCGTTCCCGGTGGCCGAGGTGACGATTTCGGCCAACTTCGACGACCTGCTGCGCCGTATCGATCGAGTGGGGGCGGACGTGGACACGCGCTCGTCGACGCAGGTCCCGACGTTCCGCGTGTCGCACATGACGGTAGCGGGCAAGTAGCGGACCGACGGCGGTCAGAACGTGACCACCACGGCGTTGTTGGACTCGTCCGCTTCGGCGATCGCGTCGTCGGAGTCGACACGGGCGGTCACGGCGAAGCTGCGGTCGCAGCCGGGGTCGCCGAGCAATCCGCATGTGATGTCGCCCGTGACGGCGCACGCACCGGGGCCCGGCACGGCGAACGCGGCGGGCGTCGCGTAGGCCTGCTCGGGCGCCGCCAGCTCGACCCGAAATCGGCCGGGCGCGGTGGCGTCTCCGTCGTTGCAGAACTCCACGCGGTAGGCCGTCGTCGTGCGCGTGACGCCGCGGACGATCAGGTCGGGCAGGGGCGGGGCGCCGTCGCGCCATGCGGCGTCGGGCGAGGCGTCGGGCGGCGGCGCGTCCGGCGGAGGCGGGGGGGCGTCGGGCGGTGCCGCGGCGTCCGGCGGCGGCGGGGGCGCATCGGCGCGCGCCGGACCGGCGTCCGCGCTGGGTCCGGTTCCGTCGCCGCACGCGGCGATCGCCGCGGCCATGGCGACGGCGACCCGGCGGCGTGCAGGGTTCATCGCCGCCAGCTTATCGCGACCCCGACAGCGGAGCCAGGCGGGCGAGCAGCGCGTCGTGAGCGACGCCGTTGGACGCGATGAACCCGAGCGCATGGGCATCCTGATCGGGGCTGTAGCGCAGCGGCCGGCCGAGCGGGTCGCTGAACCGGCCGCCGGCGAGCCGGACGATCGCTTCCGGGGCGCACGTGTCCCACGTCTTGGCGCGCGGCGCGAGATAGACGAATGCGTCGCGCAGGTCGGCGGCGATCTGGACGAGTCGGAGCGCGAGGGAGCCGAACCGCGGGCCGGTCGTGCGCACCTGCGCTACGTCGGCTACCGTCGAACAGACGAGAGGGCGCGGCGGACGGCCGGGTTCCGTGAGGGTGGCGCCGACACCGGCGGCGCCCGCGTACATGCGGTCGCCCTCCGGTTGGTACACCACACCCAGCACCGGGCGACCGCGTTCGGCCAGTCCGATCAGCACCGAATACCCGGCGTCGCCCTGCGCGTACGCTTTCGAGCCATCGATCGGGTCGACGAACCAGATCCGTTCGTGGTCCGCGCGCGCCGGGGCGTCGGCGCCTTCCTCCGACACGATCCCGTCGTCCGGGAACGCATCGCGCAGTCGTGCGACGATCAGCCGCGACACGGCGAGGTCGGCGTCGGTGACCAGTTCGCCGTCCGGTTTGCGATCGACGGACACGCCTGCGGCGCGCATGCGGGCGGCCAGCGCGCCCGCCTCGCGCGCGATCGCGCGCGCGACATCCAGTTCGGCGGTTATTGCGCCACCTCCGCGACGCTGTTGGAGATCACGACACGGCCGTCCTGCGTGGTCGTCTGGATGACGTACCGGCCCGGCTCGACGCGCCAACCGCGGGTGGTGAGCGTGTCACCGGGCATGACGACGCCGGAAAACCGCGCGGCGAACGACCGGAATCGCGCGGGATCGCCGCCGCACGCCCGCTTGAGGATCGCGCGGCCGGCGAACCCGTAGGTGCACAAGCCGTGCAGGATCGGCCGATCGAACCCCGCCATCTTCGCCACCTGCGGCGACGCGTGCAGCGGATTGTAGTCGCCGGACAGACGGTACAGCAGCGCCTGCTCCGGGCTCGTCACCTCCGTGACCTCGAAGTCGGGCTCCGCCCCCTCCGGCGGGTCCGCCTTGAGCGCCTCCGGACCGCGGTCGCCGCCGAAGCCCCCTTCGCCGCGCACGAAGATCGAAAACACGTTCGTGAACAGCGGGTCGCCGGCCCGATCGCTGGTGTTGGCTTCGACCACGGCCAGCGCCCCCTTGCCCTTGTCGTAGATGCCGGTCACGGTCGCGACGGTCGTCATTTCCCCCGCCGGAGGGATCGGGCGGTGGAGGATGACCTTCTGCTCGCCGTGGAGGACCTGCGTCGGGTTGGCGCCGAGCTTGCTGGTCACGCTCACGAGCGCGGTGAACGACGGCACGACCGCAAAGGTCGGCAGCACCTTCGGGCCGTTCATTTCGAACAAGAAGTCGAGTTCGTCGGCGGCTTTCGCCCCGACCCCGAGCGCGTACAAGATCGTGTCTTTCCAGCCGTACGTGAACGTCATCGGGTCGGACTGCACGCCGACTAGGTCCAGGTTGATCGCCATCGTGTCCTCCTCGCAGGCCGCATTATTGACCACAACCGGCGCGCGGCGCGCGGCGGTCGGAGACACAAATGTTCGCCGCCCCGGTCGGCGGTGCAAGCCGAACCGGAGATCTTCGGGCGCGATCGCCGGCTACGCGGACAGCAGTTGGCGCGCGATGTGCAGGATCTGGATTTCGTCGGTGCCGCCGCCGATTTGCAGCAGCTTGGCGTCGCGCATCAGCATTTCGACGCGGTACTCCCGCATGTAGCCGTTGCCGCCGAGCACCTGGATCGCCTCGAGCGCGCATTCGGTCGCCGCCCGCGCACAGTACAGCTTGCATGCGGACGCTTCGCCCGCCGACATCCGCTTGCCGTGCTTGGCCATCCACAGCTGCTTGAACATCAGATTGCCGACGTTCTCGAGGTGCATGTACATCCGCGCCAGCTTCTCCTGAATGAGCTGGTACTCGGCGATCGGCTTTCCCCACGTCCGGCGTTCTTTCGCGTACTCGACGCTCACTTCGAGGCAGCGCTCGATGATGCCGTAGCACATCGGCGCCATGCCGGTGCGTTCGCTGTGAAATACGTCCTTACCGCTGTCGCGGCCGATTTCGCGTTCCTTTTCGCCGAGCAGCTGATCCGCCGGCACGAAACAGTCCTCGAGAAAGATCTCGCCGGTGGGCGAGGCGTGCATGCCCATCTTGGCCATCGGCGGCGGTGTGGTGCATCCCGGCGCGCCGCGTTCGACGATGAACGCCTGGATCGGCCGGTCGCGCAGTGGCGTGCCGTCGCCGCGGTCGATCTTGGCGTAGACGACCAACACGTCGGCGTACGGCGCGTTCGTGATGAACGTCTTTTGTCCGTTGAGCACGTAGCCGCCGTCGACCGGGCGCGCGACCGTACGCATCGACCCGAACGCGTCGGAGCCGGCGCCCGGCTCGGTCATGCCCCACGCGCCGATCTTGTCGAACTTGAGGATCGGCAGGCCCCAGCGGCGCTTTTGTTCCCAGGTCCCCTTGTTCATGATCGCGCCCCCGGCCAGACCCATTGATGCGCCGAACGCCAGCATGAACCCGGGGCACACGCGCGACAGCTCGATGCTCAGCAGCGCGCTCATCGCCGGATCGGTACCGGCCAGTAGGCCGCCGCCGCTGCGCCCCGTCGCGCCGTCGCCGCCCGCGTCGCGTTTGCGCTCCGCCTCGGCGAACGCGGCGTCCACCATGTCGTCGATGCGGAACGCGCGGACGAAGTCTCGCATCAGCTCGTAGGGGGGCTCGCCGGCCTCGAGCGCATCGACCTTTGGCTCCAGCTTGTCGGTGCACCACCGGCGCACCATCTGGCGGATCATCTTGTGTTCTTCCGTGAACTCGAACATGCGTGTCCTCCGCTTGCGGCCGTTGGACCGTTGTGGCGCGACGGCTGCCGTCACACCGGCATGACGCCGCGCTTCTTGTGCGGGCGCTCGACGACCCGGGACCAACTCATCGCGATCGCCTCGCACAACACGCGACGCGTTTCGCGCGGGTCGATGACGTCGTCGATCAATCCCCAGCCGGCGACCTTGTAGATGTCAATGTGCTCCGCGATCGCGTCGACGATCCGTTTGCGCAGGTCGGGCGCCGGCGGCGCGTCGCCGAACAGCTTGGGCGCCGCGATTTCGACCATGCCCTCGGCGCCCATGACGCTGATCTCGGCGCCCGGCCACGCGACGATCAGATCCGGTTCGAATGCGCGGCCCGCCATCACGAAGTAGCCTGCGCCATAGCCCTTGCGCACGACGACGGTGAGCTTCGGCACCGTGGCGGCCGCCATCGCGTGCAGCATCTTGGCGCCGTGGCGGATGATCCCGCCGTGTTCGGCCTGGGAGCCCACCATGAACCCGGGCACGTCCATCAGGAATACGAGCGGCAGGTTGAACGCGTCGCAGATCTGGATGAAGCGAGCGGCCTTGTCGGCCGCGTCGCTGGTGAGGATGCCGCCGAGGTGGCGCGGGTTGTTGGCGACGACGCCGCACGGGTAGCCGCCGAGGCGGGCCAGGCAGGTGACGATCGATCGGGCCCAGGCCGGCTTGATGTCGAGCGTGATCCCGTGGTCGACGACCGCGCGGATGACCGCGACCATGTCGTACGGCGATCTGGGGTTGTCCGGCAGCACGTCCAACAGCGCGTCGTCGGCGCGGTCGATCGGGTCGTCGCACGGAACCACCGGCGGCTTGAGCCCGCTGTGCTGCGGCATGTACGACAGGTACTCCTTGACGAGTTCGATGCATGCCTCGTCGCTGTCCACCTCGACGTCGGCGACGCCGGATACGCTGGTGTGGACGCGCGAGCCGCCGAGTTCCTGCGCGGAGACCTCCTGGCCGGTGGCGGCGCGCACCAGCGGCGGCCCCGCCAGCGCCATCGACGACCGCTCGCGGACCATCGGCACGAAGTCCGCCAGGCCGGGGATGTACGCGGTGCCGGCGGCGCCCGGCCCCACCATCGCCGCGACCTGCGGCACGACCCCGCTCATGACGACCTGCTCGCGGAACAGGGCGCCGGCGCCGGCAAACAGGGACAGCGTATCGCCATGGTGCCCGGCCTTCGGGTCGATGCGCGCGCCGGCCGAGTCGACGAGCCACACCATCGGCATGCGGCAGCGTAGCGCCAACTCGCGCAGCCGCGTCACCTTCACCTCGCCGATCGGTCCGATCGAGCCGCCCTTGACCGTGAAGTCGTAGGCGGCGGCCGCCACGTGCCGGCCGCGCACCTTGCCCCAGCCGCACACGACCGCGTCGGCCGGGACCGGTTCGGCGCCGGGGCCCATCGGCCGCCCGTGCAATCCGATCTCGAAGAACGCGCCGCCGTCGAATAGCAGCGCGAGGCGTTCGCGCGCGGTGAGCTTGCCGCGGGCGTGTTGCTTGGCGATTTTTGCGGGGCCGCCCATCGCCCGCGCCGCCGCGCGCCGGCGCTCGAGTTCCTCCACCCGCTCGCGCATCTTGGACATCGCGTCGCTCAGAAATTGCCGCCGCCGTCCGGCCACAAAATGGCGCGTGCGTCCTCGACCGTGGCCACCTCGCGGCCGGAGAGCTTGACGAGTTCGACTGCCTGGTCGACGAGTTCGCCGTTGGACTGCGCCATCCGTCCGTCGGGCAGATAGAAGTTGTCCTCGAGCCCAACCCGGATGTCCCCGCCGAGGCTCAGCGCCGCCATGCACAAGCGCCACTGGTCGCGTGAGATGCCGATGACCTTCCACCGCGAGCCCGGAGGAACGTTGGACGCCTGGAACGCGAGGTGGCGCGCGGTCGCCGGAATGCCGCCGAGCACGCCCATGATGAACGAGAAGTGATACGGCCGGTCGAGCAAGCCGAGGTCTTCGAGCACGGTGTACGAGTGCGTGTGGCCGGTGTCGAAGCACTCCATCTCCGGCTTGGCGCCGCAGGCGCGGATCTTCTCCGCGAACGCAATGATGTCGGCGAAGTCGTTCTGGAATACGAACTTGAACGCGAACCCTTTGTCGCGCCCGCGCCACTTCGCGTAGTTCATCGACCCCATGTTGAGCGCCGCGATGTGCGGGCGCAGTTCGAGGTGGCTGATGCGGTTTTGCATCGGGCCTGCCCCGCCGGTGGACCAGTTGATCAACACCGGGCAGCGTCGCGTCGTTTCCTCCATGATGCGCGCGAACACGTCCTTGTCCCACGTCGGCGCGCCGTCGTCGGTGCGCGCGTGAATGTGGACGATCGCCGCCCCCGCGTCGTAGGCGCGTTTCGCCTCCTCGGCGATCTCGACCGGCGTGTACGGGATGGCCGGGCAGTGCCGCTTCGTCGTGACCGCGCCGGTGAGCGCACACGAGATGATGACCTTGTCCTCCAGACTCATCGGATGTCTCCTCACCGGCTGGTGGCCGGTCGATCGATGGCGGGTCGCTCCGCGTCCGCCTGGTCCGCCGCTGCCACGGCCGCCTCGACGTGGGCGGCGACCTTGTTGAGCAACTTGACGAGTTGCCGTTGTTCCGCCGGCGACAGCGACTCGAGCGCATTGCGAAGCAGGTCCCACGGCGCCACGTCGATCCGCGCGGCGATGTCGCGGCCCTTCGGCGTGAGCTTGATGCGCCACACGCGGCGGTCTTCCGCGCTCTGTTCGCGTACGACGAGATCCGCCGCCACCATGCGGTCGACGATGCCTGTGACCGTCGAGTTCTGCGCGGCCATCCGTCGCGACAGCTCCGACAGCGACAGGTCGCCGATCTCCGCCAGCAGCTTGAGTACGTTCAGCTGCGTGGCGGTGATGCCGTGGCGCGCGCACTGCTCCTTGGCCAGCCGGCGGCTCTCGGCTTGCAGATAGATCGCCGTCTCGACGATGAAGCCGATCGCGTCCGGGTGGCGCTGGCGCCGAGACATTTCGTTATACGAAATATCCGGGTGCCGAACGAATGTCAAGCGCGCCGCGGCGCCGCCCTATTCGGCCAGCGCGGGGATCTCGATCGCGACCCCCGCGTCGGCCGCGCGCCGGGCGGCTGCCGGCGGTGGCGCCGCGTCGTGCGCGCCGCGCGGGGCGGCTGCCGGCGGTGGCGCGGCGTCGTGCGCGGCGCGCGGGGCCGGACGCTCGCGGCAGCCGCCGGCGAGCGCAGCGGCGACGGCAACCGCCGCCGTGCGCCTCGTGTACGAGCGTGTCACGCGGCGACGATGCCACAGCCGTTACGCGCATGGCCACTTGACAACAGGCGCGCGACCTTATAAACAACCCCCACCTCGATGCGGGGTGGAGCAGTCCGGTAGCTCGTCGGGCTCATAACCCGAAGGTCGCAGGTTCAAATCCTGCCCCCGCTACTCAGTGCGATGCCGCGCGGAGCCCATCGGGCTCCGCGTCGTTCGTTGTGCGCCCCCGCGACCCGGGACCGCGCTTCGCCGCGTCGGCTCCGGGCTCCGCATCGGATCGCGCTGCATGGGGCTCCGGCCCCGGTCGGGCACCGCACGGCCCGGACGCCTCTCGGGCCGCGACCGCGCGCTGCCGGCGAGGCCGCGGCCCGGCGGGGCCTGCGCCTCGCCGGCGCACGCGTTCACCGCGCAGCCCGATACTTGAACCACACGTCGATGATCGTGCCCGCCGCGGCACTGCCCTCCGCGTCCACGCGGACGAACCCGCCGGCCTGCATCAACCGACTCCCCGAGGCCGGATCGCGGGCGCCGAGTTCGCCGTGGTCGAGGTCGATCGACACCACGCCCTCGGCGACGGCGCGGGTGAGTTCGTTCGGCTGGCTCACGCCGTCGCCGTTGGCGTCGCGCCACAGCAGCAGATCGGCGAACCGCGCGTCGCGCGTGTCGACGATCCCGTCGCCGTTGCCGCCCTGGCCGGGCGCGTCGATGCGGGCGAGCGCGTCGAACCCGTCGGCGTGGCCGCGGCCGTTGCCGAACAGTTCGCTGCCGTCGTCGATCGTGCCGTTGGCGTTCCAGTCGAGGGCCAGCAGGGCGTCGTCGGCGCCCGTCGGCCACGCCGTGCGCACCGGCACGCCGATGCCGCGCAGGTCGAACACGACCCCGTTGCCGGCGGGCGCAAGCTCGAGGCCGTCGCCCGCGAGATCGAGCACGAGCGGCGAGTGCTCGCACAGGCCGTCGCTCTGTACGTCCTTCTTGATTGCCTCGACCTCCGAGTGGTCGGTGGCCTCGTCGAGATCTTCGAGATACAGCGCCTCGGCCAACCCGCGGCGGAAGGCGCGCGCGTAGCGCTCGTCGGCGGGGAAGTCCGGGCCGAGGACGCGCACCGCGTCCACTTCGGCGGCCAGGTCGCGCGCGTCGAGGGCGGCGGGATCGAGAAACGCTTCGCAGTCGGGATCGACCGGTTCGTCGTCGTCCGGGCAACCGTCGTCGCCGTCGTCGCCGCCGCCGACATCGTCGCCACTTCCGATCGTGCCGGTGTCCGGCGGGTTCTCCGTGTCGTCCCCCGGCGGGTTCTCCGTGTCGTCCCCCGGCGGATTCTCCGTGTCGTCGTCCGGCGGGCATTCGGTGTCGCCACTGAACGCCATCGTGCCGTTGCCGTCCGTGCCGCCCGACCGCACGACCATCACGGCGTTCCAGTCGTAGGGCACGGCCGCGCGCGGAGCGCTGAAGCCGGGCTCGTAGATGTAGCGGTGGCCGATGTAGCCCGGCAGGGTCTTGCCGTACAGGTACACGCCGAGCGCGTGCCCCTGTACGTACGCGCGATCCTCGAGGTCGAGGTGAGCGAGCGCCGTCCGATCGAACATGGTGTCGTCGAACGCGGTGGGGTCGCTGGGCGAGCGGTCGGTCGAGCCCGTGATCTCGCCGGCGCACGCGCCGAGGGTCATGGCCAACAGGGAGGCGGTGATGGATGCGGTCTTGGTCATGGCAAGCGGCTCCTCGAAACCCGGCGACTCGGTAGGTAGCAGGGAGCACGCCAACCCACATCGGCGGCGTATGTGCCGAAAACCACACCATCGAGGTCGCCCGCGGGGAGAGTTCGACCCACCGAGAATCGGACGAGGTCTCCGAAAATCGGAGAGGGGCGGGAGACGACGGCCGCGGTGCGCGAGCCGGGCGGACAGCGCGGGGGAGCGGTCGCGCGGCGTGGCCGGGCGCGGGTCGCCCCCGGCGCGCGCGCGACAGCGCGGCACCGAGGCCGGGGCGCGAGGCGCAGGCCCCCACGGGAACGGCAGGTCGATGTGAGGAACGAAGGCCGCGCGGCGGGGAGTCGACGGCACGCGAGGATCGCGGGCGCCGCAGGGGGCCGCCGCGAGGGTATAATCGACATCGATATCGTGGCGGGCTTCGGGGGGACGCGACGGTTTGCGGTCGACCGGCGGCTGGGCGAGGGCGGCATGGGCGTCGTGTACGCCGTGTTGGACCGCGACACCGGGAGCCGCTACGCGCTCAAGCGACTGCGCGACATCACGCCGGACGGGTTGCTGCGGTTCAAGGCCGAGTTCCGCGCGCTCCAGGGAGTGCGCCACCCGGGCCTCGTGCGGCTGCACGAGCTGTTCGAGGAAGACGGCCAGTGGTGCTTCACGATGGACCTCGTCGACGGCGTCGACTTCATCGACTACGTGCGCGCCGGCGACGGCGCGACGCCTCCCTGCGACGAGCGGCGGCTGCGCGACGCGTTCGCGCAGCTGGTGGACGCGGTCTCGGCGCTCCACGAGGCCGGCAAGATCCATCGCGACATCAAGCCCTCGAACGTGCTGGTCGACCGCAGCGGAGCGGTGCGCGTGTTGGACTTCGGCCTGGCGCTCGACATCGACGCGGGAGAGTCGCGCACGAGCGTACACCGGGTGGTGGGGACGGCGGCGTACATGGCACCGGAGCAGGCGGCGGGGCGTCGCGTCGGGCCGCCGGCGGACTGGTACGCGGCGGGTGCGATGCTGTTCGAGGCGCTGTTCGGCCGGGTGCCATTCGAGGGGCCCGCGCTCCAGGTGATGGTCGACAAGCAGCACGGGCCGCCGGACGTGCCGCCGGCCGGCGGGGTTCCGCCGGACTTGGTGGACCTGGCGATGGACCTGCTGGCGGTCGAGCCGGAGGCGCGACCGGACGCCGACGAGATTCGCCGCCGGCTCGGCCGGGCCGGCCCGCCCGGGCGCCCCGGTCCGCAGCGGCGTGCGCGCGGATCCACGCCCGGCCAGATCGGCCTCGTCGGGCGACAGCGGGAGTTGGCCGCGCTTCGGCGCGCGCTGGCGGACGCGCAGGCCGGCCAGCCCGCCACCGTGTGGATCTCGGGCGCGTCGGGCGTCGGCAAGACGGCGCTGGTCGACCAGTTTCTGGCCGAGCTCCCGGAGCCGACGCTCGCGTTGCGCGGCAGCTGCTACGAACGCGAGGCCGTGCCCTACAAGGCGTTCGACGAGCTCGTCGATGAGCTGTCGCGGTGGATGCGGCGGCAGTCGCCCGACCGCCTCGCCGCGGTCTTGCCCCAGCATGCCGGACTGTTGCCGAGGCTGTTTCCGACGCTCGCGCGGGTGGACGCGATCGCGGATGCGCCGGCGACCGGGGCGGAGGACCACAGCCCGGTGGAGCTGCGCGGCCTGTTGTTCGACACGTTCCGCGGCCTGTGGTCTCGGCTCGCGCAACAGGACCGGATCGTCGTCGTCCTCGAGGACCTGCACTGGGCCGACGCCGACAGCCTGCGCCTGCTCGAGGCGCTCACGCGGCCGCCCGACGCGCCCGCGATGTTGACCGTGATCACGAGCCGGACGCCGCGAACGGAGATGCAGGCATCGGGCCGCCCGCTGCGCCTCGACGGCCCGGTGCGCGACCTGGAGCTGCGCGCGCTCGATCCGCCCGACGCGCGGCGGCTGGCGGCGCGGCTGCTGCGGGCCGCCGGCGCCGGCCGCGCGGCGAGCGCCGCGGCGATCGCGACCGACGCGCGCGGCCACCCGCTGTACATCAACGAGCTGGTGCGACATGCGTTGACGGCGGACGCCGCACCCGACGCGCCGCCGGACCTCGACGCCGCGATCGGGGTGCGCGTGCGCCAGCTCGACCCGCCCGCCCGCCACCTGCTGGCGCTGGTCGCGCTGGCGGGCCGGCCGGTGGCCGCCGAGGTGGTGCGCGCGGCGGCGCAGATGCGCCGGCTCGAGTTCGAGCGCGCGGAGGGACAGCTGCGCGCGGCGGGTCTGCTGCGCGGGGTGCGCGGATCGCCGCCGGTCGTGGACGTGTTCCACGACCGGATCCGCGAGGTGGTGCGCGCCGGCGTCGACGCGACCGCGCGGGGCGCGCTGCACCGGCGCCTGGCGTTTGCCTACGCCGACGCCGGGGGCGCCGACGCGTACCCGGACGTCGTGCTGCAGCACCTGGTGGCGTGCGGCCGGACGCGGCGCGCCGCCGAGCTGGCCGCCGAGATGGCGCGCCGGGCGTTCGCGACCCTGGCGTTCGAGCGCGCGGCCGCTCTGTACGCGACGGCCGTCGACCTCGGAGGCGACGCGGCCGGGGATCCGTCGCGGCTGCACGCGGCGCGAGCCGACGCGCTGGCGTGCGCCGGGCGGGTGCGCGACGCGGCCGAGGCGTACCTGCGCGCCGCGGGCGGCGCGCCGCCGGCCGAGGGGCTCGAGCACCAGCGGCGCGCGGCGGAGCTGCTGCTTCACTCCGAGGCGATCGAAGACGGCGAGGCGCTGTTGGCGCGGGTGCTCGGCGAGCAGGGGCTGGCCCCGGTGGCGGCCACCCCGGCGGCGCTGGCGCGTGCGGTCGCGCGGCGCGCGTGGGTGCGGCTGCGCTACAGGCGGATTCCGCTGCGCGACCCGGCGTCGGTGCCGGTGGCCGACCAGGTCCGGGTCGAGACCCTGTTTACCGGCGCGACGTGTTACGCGCTGCTCGCGCCGGCCCGGGGGTTCGTCGACCAGGCACGCCATCTGCATGCGGCGTATCGCTGGGCCGACGCCGAGCGGATGGTGCGCGCGCTCGCGGCGGACATCGCGTTTCTCGCCGCGATGGGCCCCCGCGAGCTGCGCCGGGCCGAGCGCGCGCTCGCGCGCCTGCGGCGGCGGGTCGCCGGCCGCGTCCTGTCCGACAGCGACCGAATCTGGATCGCCGGCGCGGGCTCGATGACGGCCTACCAGCGCGGCCGCTACCGGGACGCGGCCGCTCGCGCTGCCGAGGCCGCGGCGCTCGTGCGCGATCGGGCGCCGTGGCTGTACTCGGAGCTGCGCATCATGCAGGTGTACCGGTTCTGGGCGCTGTATTACCTCGGCGAGGTGGGGGAGTTGGCGGCCGGCGTCGCGCGCGCCCGGCGCGAGGCGTCCGAGCGCGGCGACGCCTACACGTTCTTGTTGCTGAGCACCGGCCTGCTGTCCTTCGACGCGCTCGCGGCCGACCGGCCCGAGCAGGTCGAGCGCGCCGCGGCCGAGCTGAGCGCTCACGAGCGACTGGCCGCCATGCCGCTGCAGGCGTACTGGATCGGGTGGGGATTGGCCAGCGCCGACCTGTACGCGGGCCGCGCCGGCCGCGCGGTCGAGCGGGTCGATGCGCTCGACCGCACGCTGGGGCGCGACCGCGTGCGTCACGTCCCGCAGGTCCGCGACGAGTACGCGGGCCTGCGCGGGCGCGCGGCGCTGGCCGCCGGGGCGCCGGCGCGGGTCGTGCGCCGCGTGGCGTCCCGGCTGCTGCGCTCGCCGCTGGTCGGCGGGCCGCCGCAGGGCGAGCTGCTCGCCGCGGGGCTGCTCGCGCGCGAGGGCGATCGAGGGCGGGCCGAGCGCCGCGCCGACGCCGCGGCGCGCGCGTTCGCCGCCGCCGACATGGCGATGCACGCCGCCGCCGCGCGCTGGCGGCGCGGGCAGTGCGCCGGCGGGATCTTCGGGGACGAGCTGATCGCCGGCGCCCGCGATGCACTCGCGGCGATGGGGATCGCCGCGCCCGAGCGCGCAGTGCGCCTGCTCGCGCCCGGGTTCGACGACTGACGGAACCCGTCACGCGACGCAGCGGGATCGCTCGCTGCGCTCGCCCCCTCGGCGACCCAGCGCTCGCATCCGCCCCTCCGCCGTGCAGCGCGCGGCGGCGACCGTCGGCACCGCAACTCGTGCCAGATCGTCTTTACGGCCGCGGAGATACCGGTGCGATGGAACGCCGCACGTCAGGCTTCCAGTGTGCCCGGTGCGCCCACCGGCCCAGACAACGGGCTACCATCTTCGCATGTCCGACCGTCGGCTCGACGCCGCGTGGGCGTGCGCTTGCGCTGCAATCGCTGTCTGCTTGTATTCGCTGACGGTTTGTCGGACCGTGTATTGGTACGATTCCGCCGAGTACGTCGCCGCCGCCGTGGTGCTCGGCATTCCGCACCCGCCCGGGTACCCGCTGTACACCCTGATCGGCCACGTCTTCACGTGGCTACCGGTCGACCCCGCCCTCGCGGTCAATCTCATGAGCGCCGTGTTCGGTGCAGTTGCGGTGGCCCTCGCGTTCGTCGTCGTTCGCCAGTTGGGCGCCGCGCGCTGGGCATCCGCCCTCGGCGCGCTCGCTCTCGCTACCAGTGGGTTGTTTTGGTCTCAGGCCGTCATTGCCGAGGTCTACACGCCCGGCCTGGCGTTTTTGCTCGGCGTCATCGCGCTGACACTGCACGGCATCGCGTCCCGTCGCTCGGGTCTCCTCGTCGCCGCGGCGGCGCTCGCGGGCCTCGGCCTGGGCGTCCATCTGTCGATTGCGACGTGTGGGATCGGACTCGCGTACCTCGTCGTCTCGTCGGAGCCGCGCTGGAAGCGACGGCTCGCGGTGGCGTCGTCGTGCGCGGCTGCAACCGTCGCGGGCGCGTCCATCTTCCTCTACCTTCCATTGCGCGCATCCATGCGTCCCGTGCTGAATTTCGGCGACCCGTCGACGTGGGACGCCTTCGCTTGGATGGTCACGGGCGGCAACTACAAGCACTGGTTCCTCCACGACTACGATCTCGCCGAGCGCTGTGGCCAGGTCGCCGGCATCTTCTACGGCGAGCTTCTCATCGTCGGGTTGGGACTCGCGCTCATCGGCCTGGTGTCACTGGCTCGGAAGCGCCCTCACTACGCGACTGCGTTCGCGCTCATGATCGCGGGGAACGTATACACGTTCTTTAACTATGGCGTGCACGATCTCGCGGTGTTCTTTCTGCCGTCCATTGCGTTGCTGTTTTGCCTCGTCGGAGTCGGCGCGGACGCGCTCGTCGCCGCGTTGCCCGAGTACGTCAGCCCCCACCGCCGGCGCGCAGTCCGCGGACTGGCGGTCTGCGCGCTCGCCGGTTTTCCACTGAGCTCGGCGGCAATCAACTACTCGGCGGTCGATCTGAGCGACTTCACCGATGCACAGGACTACGGACAGCAACTGGCCGCTGACCTTCCCGCGGGTGCGGTGATCATCAACTTCACGACGCCACCAGAGTGGGTCGTCGACACGGTCTTCACCCACTACTTTCAAAAGGTGCGGGGCGTTCGTCGCGACGTCCGCGTGATCACGAAGCCGTCGGTGAACGAGGTCGACCGGCTGCTGAGAAACGGGGTTCCCGTGTATATGTTCGCACCCGTGCCGGCGGTCGCTCGCCTGTTCGAGGTGCAAGTCGAGGGCCGCGCGTTCCGTGTCGTCGCCCGCCGGCGCTGACCGCGGCCGGGTTGCGACCTCGCTGGCAGATCGTGCTGCCTGCGTGCCGTCGTTCGACCGCGGCGCCGCGCGCATGGCGTCGCGACGGTGTCGGCGCTGCCGCGAGGCGGCCGCGGCCCGGCGATCGCACCTGCGCGATCCGGGTCGAGCGCGACGCACCGAGGCGCCCTCGTCGCCGCGCGCCGCAACTGGCAACGGCGCGCCGCACGTTCCCGCGGTGAACGGGGAAGGTGGCCCACGCGTCACATCGACCGGTCGGGCCGCCAGGGCATACAGAACAGGGAGACCCGCACTATGCCCTCGAGGTCCAGCCGCTGGGGAGACGAATCGGTTCCAACGCAGCCCAACACGATCTGCAGCCCCATCCTCGGGTTCGACGTAACCGTGTAGCGGGGCGTCCAAAAGCTGGCCAGCACGCGAGTCACGCCCGGGCGAACCGGCCACGACAAGGCGGGCATCAGAGCCACCGCCACGACAGGGCGCTCCTTTGACCACTTTGCCCCTTTCCACCGGAGGTCGGGGGTGTTGAGGCCCACGAGATCCAAGGTGCGCCGATCCGAGAAATAGCGGACCGCACCGGCGTCGTACGTCGCGATCCACGCGTCTTCGGGAATATGAGCGGCCATCCACAGGCCGATCGTCCGCTGGAGTTCGTTGATGTTCCGGGTGTCGTTGTGAAGTCGGCGACTCTCGTGGGGGTAGAGAATTACCGCTCCGGCGAGGCCGACCGCGACGAACGTGCCCGCGAGCGTGCGCGCGAGCCAACGGGGCCGGGACGCAGCCAGGAGAACGATGCCGACAACGCACGCAACTACGAGAAGAGGGACGGAGGGAAGCAGGTAGCGGACGTGATAGAACGCCCCGGGATCGACGGGCGAGACGATCAGGAGATTGGCCACCGCGTAGGCGATGCCAGTGAGCAGCGGCAGGACCAGATTGCGGCGCCGCGCGAACCCCGGCACTCTCAGGTAGCCGCCCAGAGCAAGCCAGGTCACCGTGCC
>RFGE01000165.1 GCA_003696105.1 Deltaproteobacteria bacterium
CCGCGCTGCACCTCCAGCCGCGGGATCTCCCCGCCGTCCGGCTTGCCGTACGGCCCCGCGTCCCGGTCGTCCGCGCCGCCGCATCCGGCGGTCGCCAGCACCGCCGCCGTCACCATCGCCATCACGCCCCGCGCCGCCGCGCACCCGCGCGCCCGCGCCGCCCTCGTCGTCTCGTCCTTCATCGTCGTCGCCATCATGAAGCGCGTCGCTGCGATTGTCATCCGGCGTGCCCCCCTTTGCCGGCCGCCGGCCGGGCGCGGCGCCGCCCGCTCGCGCCCGCGCCGAGGGTTGCCGGCATGCGCGGCCCTGCGGTATCACGCGGGCCATGAACCGGACACTGCGAGCTCGATTCGGACTGGTGACGGCCATGGTCCTCGCCGCCGCCGCCCTGCGCGTGTTGCCGCATCCGCCGAACGTCACCCCGATCGCCGCGATGGCCGTGTTCGCCGGCGCCCGGTTCGACCGCCGCCGCTGGGCGTTCGCGGTGCCGCTCGCAGCGATGTTGGTCAGCGATGCCGCGCTCGAAGTCCTGTTCGGCTGGGGATTTCATTCCCAGATGGCGGCCGTGTACCTGAGCTTCGCGCTGATCACGTGCATCGGGTTCTGGCTCCGGCGGCGGCGCGGCATCGTTCCGGTCGCAACGGCGGTGATCGCATCGTCGACGCTGTTTTTTGCGACCACGAACTTCGCGGTGTGGGCGACCGGCGGCAGCTACCCGCCGACCGCGGCCGGGCTCGCAGCGTGCTACATCGCCGCGATCCCGTTTTACGGACTCGCGCTCGTCGGCGATCTCGTGTACGCGGCGATCCTGTTCGGCGCCTTCGCGTTCGCCCAGCGGCGCTTCCCGATCTTCGCGTTGCCGAAGACGGCGTAGCGATGGCGCCGAAGGCGCTCGTGTCGTGGAGTTCGGGCAAAGACAGCGCCTACGCGCTGCTGGCCGCCCGGCGCAGCCCGAGCGTGGAGATCGTCGGGCTCGTGACGACGGTCACCGCGCGTTTCGGCCGCGTGTCGATGCACGGTGTCCGCGAGGAGTTGCTCGATCGACAGGCCGACCAACTCGGGCTGCCGTGCGCGAAGGTCGCGATCCCGTCGCCGTGCTCGAACGACGTATACGAGGCCGAGATGCGCCGGGTGCTCCTCGCAGCCCGCGCCGCGGGCGTGACGCACGTCGTGTTTGGCGACCTGTTTTTGCGCGACATTCGCGAGTACCGCGAAGCGCAGCTCGCGGACGTCGGGATGCGGGCCGTCTTCCCCCTGTGGGGCCGCGACACATCGGCGCTGGCGCGCGAGATGGTCGAAGCCGGCGTCCGCGCCGTGCTCACGTGCGTCGACCCCGAGCGCCTCGCTCCAGCCTTCGCCGGCCGCACGTTCGACACCGGCCTGCTCGACGACCTGCCCGCGGCCGTCGACCCGTGCGGCGAAAACGGCGAGTTCCACACGTTCGTCACGGCCGGCCCGATGTTTCGCGGCGCGATCTCCGTCCGCGGCGGCGAGGTGGTCGAACGAGACGGCTTCGTGTTCGCGGACCTCCTCCCAGAGTAGCTGCACGAGCCGGCGATCGATCTGGGCTCCGCCGCCCCCGCCGCCGCGGTCGCCGTTCCCGCCGCGAATCCGCCGGCGCGACCCGCCTACAGCACCGGTCGGCGGCGGCCTCCGCCGGCCGCACGGCCGAGCAGGTCTTCGAGCACCTGGCGCGCCTCCGCGTTCGTCTCGAGCTGGAAGTACTGCCGCATGATCGGCAGTACGTCCGCGTTGTCGAAGGACGCCAGCGCGCGCCGCGCGACGTCGCGCAGCGTGCCCTCCTCCTGCCGCAGCACCATGAGCAGCATCTCTCCCGCTTCGATCGTACCGATCTTGCCGATCGACTCGAGCGCGACCGCCTGCACGCGTGCGTCGTTCGACTCCCGGTAGATCCGTGCCAGCGGGTTGAACGCATGCGGAAAGTGCAGCCCGCGCAGCGCCTCGATCGCGGCCTCGCGCACGCCCCCGTCCACGTCCTCCAACGCGCGGCCGATCAGCGCGAAGCTGCGCTTGAAGAACAAGAACCGCAGAGCGCGCACCGCCGCGCGCCGCACCGCGGGATCCTCGTGCTCGTACAGCCGCTCGAGCGGGCACAGCGCCGCGTACGACTGCAGTTCGCCGAGCAGTTCCGCCACGTGCGCGAGGGTCGCGGGCGCGGTCGTCTCGTCGCGCAGCGCCGCGTCGGCCAGCGTGAGCACGACGACGAGCGCGCGGCGGCGAATGCCGTCCGGATAGCGCAGATCCCCGATGATCGACGCCGCGACCTGGAACGGATCGCCGCCAAGTTCCCACTCGAGCAGGTCGACGAACCAGATGTCGGCGTAGGCGTGTTGTTGCTTGAGATAGTCGGGGAACTCGGGAGCGTCGCGCCGCTTCTGCCGCGCCGTCGTGTAGCGCGACGCGATCCGCCGGTACCGCTCCCGCTTCTTGTCCGGCAGCGGGAGTTCCGCCAATCGCTCGTACACGTCGCGGACGGCGACGAAGTCGTCGATCGCCGAATAACAGCCGACCGCGGCGACGAACGCGTTCTCGGTGAACTCCACCGGTGCGTCGTCCGCGATCGACTTGTCCGCGCACTTGACCCACGTGGCGGCCGCCTCGGCGAGGTAGTGCCGGTCGTACGGCAATCCCGCGCGCACCGCGTAGTCCGCCGCCTCCTGGTACAGGGTCGCCGCGGCGTGCAGCTCGCCGCGCTGCAGCGCCAGCCGGATGAAGTCCTCGTAGTACTGCAGCACGTAGAACTTGAGGTTGTCCTCCTTGAGCACGCGAATGCAGTTGATGTACCCCTCCGCCAGGTTCTCGAACGATCCGGAGTCCTTGCCGAGCTTCAGCAAAATCTGATAGCAGTCGAACGCGCGCTCGCGCTCGCCGCGCTGCTCGAAGTCCTCCGCCACCTGCTCGAGCCGCCGCTGGCTGTCGATGAGAGCGCGGCGCCCCTCGGCCGAGCCGGCGTCGATGCGGACCAGCGCCATCCCGAGGTTGAAGTGAACGAGCGCCAACTCGTAGGGGCGATCGCGCAGCCGCGGATCGTCGGCCAACGCGCGCCATTGCTCGGCTGCTTGCCTCGGCTGCTTGGCGCGCTCGTAGGCGACGGCCGCGTGCACCGGCAACCGCGCCTCCTGGTACGCGGCGGCGGCGTCCGCCCATCGCTTCTCGACCTCGAGCACGCGCGCGCGCGCCACCGTACCCGCGTCCCCCTTGAACGCGTCACGCGCCATATCGAAATAGTGCAGGTACAAGTAAATGTACCCGGCCTCGCGATGGCGATCGAGCAGCGCGTAAATTTCGGCGAGCCGGCGCAGCCAGTCGTCGTACTCGTAATCGATGACGTGTGTCTGCGCGACGAGGTCGCGATAGTAACGCTCGGCCTCGGCGTAGCGTCCCTGCGCTAGCAGCGCCTCGGCCTGCGCGGCGGTCGTCTCGATCGATGCAAAGCTGTCGCGCGCCATCGGGTCGTCTACGGTCGGTGCTGGTGCGCGGCGTCGCCGACGATGTGCAGCGCCCGATCGCGGCGCTCCGCACGAGACGACAACGCCTCGCGGTCGACCACCTGGTATCGGTCGAGCAGCGGCAGAAACTCCAGCGACACCTCGGACGACGGCAGGATGATGATGCCATACAAGTAGGCGTGCTGGCCGAGCGCGGCGATGAGGTCGCCGGCGACGTGACATTCGCCGTGTGTGATGATGTACACGACGATGCGCCGGCGCGCGTCGCGCTTGAGCCGCGTGATCTCGATGAGCAGCTGGCGGAACACCTTGCCGTAGTTGCGGCCGCGCTCGGACCGGAACGCCAGCACGTACGGCACCGGGAACACACCGCCGCGGCTCACTTTGACCGGCTCGTGCAGTCGCGAGTCGAAGAATCGCAGCCAGATCTCGTCGCCTTGCAACGTCAGCTTCTTGACCAACGCCAGCGCCAGGCCCCGTGCGAACACCTGACGCTGGCCGCGCATGGACGCCGACGAGTCGACCAGGATGTATTGCAGCCACCGCTCCTCCTCGCGCTGCTGCTCGTGTCCGTAGTAGAGCAGCTCCTGGTCGACGATCTTTTGCTCGAAGATTTCGCGCGGGTAGGCGAGTTCGCTGAGCACGAGCGAATCGACGTGCCCGCGGCGCTCGATCGACGCATAACCGTCCACGGAAAACGTCTGCACGCCGGATGCTCGCTTGGTCTCGAGCACCGACGGCAACAAGTCGAGCGAGAAGTTGGCGATGTCGGCGGCCTCGGGCGACTGCAGCGCGCTGAACAGGTCGACGATGTCGATCGCGGAGCCCAGCGACTCGGTGGCGGCGACGCGATCGTCGCGGAACAACCCGAGCAGCTTGAGCGTGTCGAGATCGATCAGCTCGACGCACGTGTACACGTGCAGCGACATCGCCACCATGTGTTCCAGGAACCCGTACACGAGCGACGGATCGAAGCTCGAAAACAGGTCGACCGGATCCACGTCCGCGTACAGGCCCGGGTCCATCGGCAGCTGCTGCACGCCGACGGCCTTGGCGGGATCGCGCCATCGCGCGTAGACATCGCCCAATGCGCGGACCAACAGCGCCGCGACCAGGTCGTCGCGCAGGCGCCAGCCCGCCGCCTTGTCGACGACCTCGGACGCGGCGATGTGCTCGAGCAACTCCGCGTACTGCTCCAGCAGCGCGACGACGTGCGGCGGCGGCGCGAGGCGTGCGATCGCATCCCGGCGCGGGCCGATCACCGGACCGCCGGCCGAACGCCGCGCCGTAAACAGCTGGCCGACGTCGTGGACCACGAACAGCGGCAAGTGGACGCCAAGGCGCGACATCGCATTGAACCAACCGGCTGCGCGCACCGGGGCCATCGGGTTGTCGGCGCGCACGTGCGACAGCGCCATGGTCCCGAGTTGCCGCGCGAGGAACGAGCGGCGGCGCTCGTCGGGCAGCGCCATCGGTCACCTGCCCCGGGCCGCGCCTCCGGCCCCCCACGGTGTGCGGCCGACGAGGAACTCGCGGCCGAGGTGGACCAGGTACGATCGCAGGTGCGCTTTTTTCGGCAGAGCGTCGTCGGCGCCGGCCGCCCGCATCTCGCCGTTGGCCGCCGGATCGCTCGAGATCGCGACGATCCAGCCGCGGTACCCGGCGGCCCGCATTTCCCGGATCGCGGTGGCTCCGTCCTTGCGCCCCGGTCCGAGCGCAAAATCCATGAACACGACATCCGGCTGCGGGCGAGGCTGCACGGTGACGGCCGCCGCGTCGTCGGCGTGCGGATACACGGTGACGTCGACGCCCGGAATGCGAAACTCCTCGCCGCGCGCGGCGACGACGTCGTCGAAGATGTACACCCGCAGGACTTGTGCCGGAGAAGACATCGCGCGAGCCGCGGCGCGTCGCCCGTTAGCCGCCGAACTTCGACGAGGAAAACACGCTCTCGAGCAGTTGGTCGACCTCTCGGATCATACGCCGTGCCGTGTCGTTGTGAATCGCGGACAGCGCCGCCTTGATCTCGTTGAGGTTCTTGAGTTGCGAAAACAGCTGGATGTCGGACAGTTCCGTCCCGGCCTGCAGCAGCTCGCGGATGAGCTTGAGCTCCGCGAGCAAATCGTCGAGGCTTGCCTGCGGCCCGATGAACCGCCGCTGATCGGGATGCTCGCGATAGTAGGCGTCCACCACCGGGTTGACGATTTCCTCGAGCAGTTCGGCCTGGTCGAGGTTGTTCCAGATGTGGCGCAACACGAAGAAGTCGCCGTCGGTGACCGTGTCGCGGCCGTCGAACACGGCCGACGCCGCGAACAGCTTGAGGAGCTTCACGACGCGCCGGTCGGACACCGTGATCCCTTCGGACCGGATCTGGAAGATCAGGCCCTTGTACTTGGCCAGGAAGTCCTCGGGAAAGACCATCACCCGGTCGAAGTGGCGCTGGATGAGGTGCAAATCGCGGGCGCTCACGATCGGCTCGCTCGCCACCTTGCGCCCCCCCATGCGGCGGATCTCGTTGGCGATCCCCTTGGCGATCAGCTCGTGGAAATGGTAGCTGTCGAGGTTGTCCGACCGGACGCGCAGCAAGAATCGGTCGAACATCGCCGCGAGGTTCTCGTCGTTCGGCACCTCGTTCGACGCCGCGAACAAGCTGATCAGCGGCACCTGGCGCACCTCGGCCCCGGTCGCGAAGCGGCGCTCGTTGATGATCGTGAGCAGCGAGTTGAGGATGGCCGAGTTCGACTTGAAAATCTCGTCGAGGAACACGATCTCGGCTTCGGGCAGCATCCGCTCCGTTCGCCGGGTGTAGCGGCCCTCGCGGAACTCTTTGATGTCCACCGGGCCGAACAGCTCGTTGGGCTCGGTGAAGCGCGTGAGCAGGTACTCGAAGTACGCGGCGTCGATCAGTTCCGCGAACATCCGGATGATGGCCGACTTCGCCGTCCCGGGCGGACCGACGATGACCGCGTGCTCGCCCGCGATCGCCGACACCATCAGCAGGCGGATGATCTCTTGCTTGTCGAGGAAGTGCGCGTTGAGCACGCGCGCAACCTCCTGAAATCGCGCACCGTAGGCGGCGAAGTTGATCGGCGTCGTCGCGCTGGGGGGTTGGCTGGCCATGTCGCGGTGGGCGGTTACTTTAGCTCGAATGCGTCCCCGGCGGTCCCGCCGCGTCCCGCGTTTCTGCTGCAGCCGCCAGCGCGCGCCGCAGCCGCGCCGCCAGCGCGTCGATCACCGCGTCGGACGATGCGTCCCGCACCTGGCGGCGATGCTGGCGCCAGCGCCGCCATACCGCGGCGTCGTCGCGCAAGCCGGGCGGCTCGCCCAAGGTCGGGTCCACCCGCGCCAGCGCGTCGGGCAGCGCGAACAGCGTGCCGAGGCCGCGCGGGCGGCGCGCCGCACGCTCGGGCGCCAGCGCCGACGCCAGCAGCGCGGACGCCGCGTCGGCGTCGCGCTCGCGCGCCTCGGCGACGGCGAGGAGCGCGTCGAGGTGGACCAGGAATGCCGCGACCGCGCGGACGTCGGCCGCGGCGGGCGTCCGGTCGACCCAACGCTCGAACGCGGCGGCCATGCGAGCGGCGCCGGTCAGCGCGTCGACGCCGGACAGGTCGCCCAGCGTGCGATACGCGACCGCCCGCGCCAATTCGAGATCGCGCAGCGCACACACCGCCGCGCTCCAGTCCAGCGGCGGTCCGTCGCGCGGCTGCGACAACAGGTCGGTGAGCGGCGACAGCCGCACGAGCTGCGCCACCACCGGCTCGACGTCCGGATCGCCGAGCAGGTCGGCGTAGCTGGCCCGCGTGACGTGCTCGGACACGCGCCGCACCGTGGGCCACCGGCGCAGGCGCGCCGGCGGCCGCTGGCCGTAGAAGGTCGCCGACCCGGTCCACCAGGTGAGCTTGACGTCGGTGCGCGTGAGCGCAAACAGGTTGTGCAGCAGCCCGTGGCGCGCCAGCAACCGATCGCGGTCTTCGGCGGGCGGCCGCTGCGCGAACCCCATCGCCACCTGGCGCACGCGCTCGCATCGACGCGAGGTCATCCACCATGCGTCGGTCCACGGATGCTCGAGGAACAGCAGGTTGTGGACCGCGGCGGCGATGAACAGTTCGTCCTCGCCGAGCACCAGCGACGGCGGGCGGACGACCAGGTCCGCGATCGCGTCGGTCCGCGCGTCGTCGACGGCGACGGCCGACACCGACGCGTGCGGCAAGTCGGCGCAATACGCTTCGACATCCGTCGGGTCGAGCGGATCGCCGACGTGCAGCGGCCCGCCGCGCACCAGCGGCAGCACGAACTCGGAGAGAAACTGGCTCACGTCGCGCGGCACGGATGCGGCACCCCGTCACTCGTCACCCGGCGGCAGCGCCTTGCGCCGCGACCGCCGCGGGCGCCCCCACAGGGCGAACCGGCCGATCGGGTCGTTGACCACCTCGGGATCCGACGACCGTGGCACGGCCGTGTCGATCGCCGTCGCCTCGACGACCTCGACTTTGGCGAGCGTCCGCCGCTCGAGCGGTTGCAGCGCCGAGTCGGCGATCTGAAACGGCGGCCCGTCGCCCGGGAACACGGTCAACATGCCCGCGCCGTGGCCGAGCGTGCGCGCGAGCACGTCGGGTGCGACGCGAGGCGCGATCTCCATGCCGAGCGGTACGAGCAACCCCGGCGCCAGTTCCGACAGCAACTGCCCCAGCGGGATGAGATCGATGTCCTCGTGCGCCACGAGCAACACGCCGCGATCGGTCACCGCGACGCGGTGACCGCGCAGGACCGGCTGGGGCAGCACGTAGACCAGCTTCTTGACCCACGCCGCGCGTTCGAGCGGCACGAGCGCGCCGACGACGTGGCGCGGCGGCGCGACCGACGCCGCCAGCCGAATACTGACGCCGATGATGTCGGGCGCATCCACCTGAAACGTGTCGCCATCGGACCGGCCGTCGAGGTCGACGTCGATCCGCGTGAGGTGTTCGATCGGCGTGAGTTGCAGCGGGCCGTCGAGCGTGTCGACGCGGTCGCCGCCCCAGAACACGTAGTAGGCGTCGCCGGCAAGCGCGCTCGCGCACGAGGTCAAATCGATCACGTGCCGGTAGCCGACCTCGACGGCCGCGTTGGGCGTGACCGGACGGAACACGGCGATCCCCGGGGTCGCGATGAACAGGTCGAGAATGCGCTGCGGCACGTCCTGCACGCGGGCGACCCAATACCCGCGCTCGCGCGCGGCGTCGAACGCGCTGGCCCCGCGCGGCATGGCGATGCCGACCTGCGCGCGCACGCGATTGCGCCACAGGTAGCGGACCACGCCATCGCCGAGCCCGCGCTCGACCACGAGCAACAGGTCTGCCCGGTCCTCGGCGGCGAGCCGATCGCCGCCGGGAACGCGCCGCCGCGACAGCCGAAACAGCAGCGTCTCGAACGCGATCGCGGCCTCGTGCGTGTACGTCTGCGTGTAGTCCTCGCCGTGGACCATCACGTCGGCGCCTGCCGGCAGCGCGTGGATGTCCACCGCGTCGTAGCCGTAGGGCGACCGCTCGTCTCGATAGCGGACGAAATGCTTGGACGTGCCGGTGAACGTGGCGCCGCCGACGAGCCTCGCACAGCGGGCGGCGCGGTCCATCGTGTAGCTCGAGATCGCGGGAATGCGGACCAGGAACTCCTGGCTGCGCAGCGGCGTGCGCGCGCGCGCGATCGTGAGACTCGGCAGCAGCTCGTCGAGCGATGCCTCCGCCGAGTAGACCCGCAGCCACGACACGACGCCCTCGAGGGTGGGGAACACGAGCAGCCCGAAGCGGCCGAGCAGTACCCCGCGCGGGTCGGGTGCGACGCCCGGCGTCATGAACCGCGACTGGCCGACCGCGACGTGCTCGAGCATGAGCTGCCAGCGTACTGACGACGCGACCGCCGCGCAAGGACGCGCCGCCGCCGGCGCTTGCACTACACTCGGGGAGTGAGCCTGCTCAAGCGCCTGCTGTCGTCCGACTACCGCGCCGCGGTCGCGGCGGAGGCCGCCGGCGATCTCGAGCTGGCCGCGGAGCGCTACGCGCTGGCCGGCGAGCTGGCCGCGGCCGTGCGCGTCCACCTGGCGCGCGCGGCGCGCGCCGACACGCGCGCCGCCGAAATCGCGGCGCTGCGCGACGCGCTGCACTGGGCGGCCGACGATGCCGCGCAACGCGCCGAGGTCTGTGCGCGGCTGGGGCGCGCGCTGCTGGCGCAGGCGCGGGACCAGGGAGTGGCGACCGACCGCGACCGCGAGCGCGTCCGCGAAGCCGCCGCCCTGCTCGTCGACGCCGGCGCGTACGAGGAGGCGGGCGACGCGCTCGAGTCGATCGGCGACGACGCGGCCGCCGCCCGCGCGTTCGAGGCCGGCGGACTCGTCGAGCGCATGGAGCACGCGCTGGCCCGAGACGCCGCCCGGGAACGGCGCGCGCGCGCCCTCGCCGACGCCTTCGGCGAATACGAGGTCCACATGGCCGGCGGCGACCGCACGGCGGCGCGCGACGCCCTGCGGCGCTGCGTCGAGATCGCCGAGGACAAGGCCGCCTACCGCCAGTTGCTCGACGACCTCGACGCGCGCGTCATCACCGGCGGACGAGTCGAGCTTCGCCGTCGCGGCGCGCCGCGGATGGTGCTGGCGGCGCGGCGTGAGGTCACCCTCGGCCGCGACGCGCTGTGCGATGTCGTGCTCCGGTCGGGCGGGATCTCGCGGACACATGCGGCGATCGCGGTGGAGGGCGACGGGGCGAGCCGCACGTTCGTGCTGCGCGACCTCGGCTCGCGCAACGGCACCCGCATCGGCGACTTGCCGATCGCCGGCGCCGTACCGCTGGCGGGCGCCGGGGCGTTTTCGCTCGGCGACGACTGCACGCTGGAGTTCGAGGTACGCGGGGACCCCCCGCTGCTCGCGGTCGAGGTGGTGTCGGGCATCGACCGCGGCGTCGCGCTGGTGGCCGGCGCCGACGGCGACGAGCTCCCGGTGCCGTCGGTGCCGGCGGTGGTCCAGTTCTCGGGTGGATCGCCGCGGCTGCGCACCGTGCCGAGCGGCACGCCCCTGCGCCTGAACGATCGCGCCGTCGCGCTCGGTTCCGTCGAGCTGATCCACCGCGACGCGCTGTCGATCGCGGGGATCGAACTGGAGGTGCTGTGAAGCGGCGATCGCTGTGGCAGCGCCTGATCGACTGGGCCCAAGGCGCCGGCGACGATGCGGCCGGCGCGCTGCCCGCCGCCCCGGCGACGCCACCGCCCGCGCCGGTCCACGAAGCGGATGCGTGGCTGTCCGAACTCGTGGCGGCCGCCGCCGACGGCCGCCGCCGCGACGAGATCGGCGGAGACGCCTTCTGGGACGCCGTCGACCGCTTGCGCGCGAGCGGCCACGAGCGATTGGCCATCCAGTGGCTCGACAAGCTGCTGGCGGCCCAGGCGACGCCGGACACGGCGCGCACCGCCCTGCGGGCACGCCTGGCCGAGTGGTTGGTCGACCGCGGCGACACGGCGGCGGCCGTGCCGCACCTCGAGCAACTCGCGCGCGACGACGCGCACGCCGCGCGGGCGCACTACCTGCTCGGCGAACACTACCGGCGGGTCGGCGACGAAGTGCGCGCGCTGCGCCACTACGAGGCCGTGCTCGCGCGGGACGTCACTTACCCAAACGTGCGCCAGCGCGTCGACCGGCTGCGCGCGGCGCGCGGCGCGCCGATGGCCGCGCTCGGCGCGACGATCGCCGGACCGGATGCCCTCGGCGGCGCGGCCGGCGCGCGCTACCATCTGGTCCGCGAACTCGGCCGCGGGGCGACCGGCGTCGTCTATCTCGCGCGCGACCGCGACCTCGAACGGGACGTCGCGGTCAAATTGTTGCATCCACACCTTGCAGCGGGGCCGCAGTCGGTCGCGTGTGCGCGGTTCTTCGCGGAGGCGCGCATCGCGGCGTCGCTGCGCCACCCCAACATCGTCGCCATCCTCGATCTGGACGAGCCCGCCCGCCGGATCGTGATGGAGTGGGCCGCGGGCGGCACCCTGCGCGACGTCCTGCGCGACCGCGGCCCGCGCCCCGTGCGCCGCGCCCTCGAGCGCCACGTCCAGTTGCTGAGCGCTTTGGCCGCCGCCCACCGGCGCGGCATCGTCCACGCCGACATCAAGCCGGGCAACCTGATGTTTCGCCGCGACGCGGACGAGCCCGGCGCCGAGATCGTACTCGGCGACTTCGGCATCGCCCACCTGCCCCACCCCGCGCGCTCCGGCGATCGGCCGGCCGTCGCCGCGGAAGGCACGCTCGCGTACATGGCGCCCGAGCAGCGCGGCGGGCGCACTCGACCCGAGTCGGACGTGTTCGCCGCCGCGGTCGTGTTGTACGAGATGCTCACCGGGCGCGTGCCCGGGGCCCCCGGTGCCGTGCTCGCCGGCCGCCGCACTGCGGACGATTTCGCCGTGCCGCGCGAGGTCGCGCGCGACTGGCCCCCCGGGCTCGCCGACGCGGTCGACGACCACTTGCGCCGACTCGGCGCGCCCACCCCGGACGACCGGCCCGACGCCGCCGGCGCCCTCGCCGAGGCGCGCGACCTGTGGCGGCTGTGCGTGCGCGCCGGCCCGCGCCCGTCGGCCGCCGCATGATCGACGCGGGACGGCGCGTATCGCGCCCCGCGCCGGTTGCGTCCGACGCCCCCGGTGCGCAAGATCCCGCCATGTCCAACACCCGCATCGAGACCGACACGCTCGGCGAGGTCGAAGTCCCCGCCGACCGCTACTGGGGCGCGCAGACGCAGCGCTCACTGCAGAACTTCCACATCGGCACCGAGCGCATGCCGATCGAGGTCGTCCGCGCGTTCGGTGTGCTCAAGCGCGCCGCCGCCACCGTCAACGCACAGCTCGGCCGGCTCGACCAGCGCATCGCGGACGCGATCGTACAGGCCGCCGACGAGGTCATCGCGGGCAAGCTCGACGACCACTTCCCGCTGTTCGTGTGGCAGACCGGCAGCGGCACGCAGTCGAACATGAACGCCAACGAGGTGCTCGCCAACCGCGCGATCGAGCTGCTCGGCGGCACGATCGGATCGAAGGACCCGGTCCACCCGAACGATCACGTCAACAAGTCGCAGTCGTCGAACGACACGTTCCCCACGGCGATGTCGATCGCGACGGTGATCCAGATCGAAGACAAGCTGCTGCCAACTCTCGAGCGGTTCCGCCAGGGGCTCGAAGCCAAGTCCAAACAATGGGCGGACGTCGTCAAGATCGGCCGCACCCACCTGATGGATGCCACCCCGGTGACCGTCGGTCAGGTCTTCTCCGGCTACGAGGCGCAGATCGCCCACGGTCTGCGCGCGATTCGCGCCGCCCTGCCCCACCTGCGCGAACTCGCGATCGGCGGCACCGCGGTCGGCACCGGGCTGAATGCTCCCGTCGGCTGGGATGAAAAGATGTGCGCGGAGATTTCGCGCATCACGGGCCACGAGTTCACGCCGGCGCCCAACAAGTTCGAAGCGCTCGCCGCCCATGACGGGTTCGTCGAGATGCACGGTGCGCTCAAGACCGTCGCCGGCTCCCTGATGAAGATCGCCAACGACATCCGCTGGCTCGGCTCGGGGCCGCGCTGCGGCATCGGCGAACTCGTGCTGCCGGCCAACGAACCGGGCAGCTCCATCATGCCGGGCAAGGTCAACCCGACCCAGTGCGAGGCGCTCACGATGGTGTGCACGCGCGTGTTCGGCAACGACACGACCATCGCGATCGCCGGCGCGTCGGGCAACTTCGAACTCAACGTGTTCAAACCGGTCATCGTCTACTCGGCGCTCCAATCGATCCGATTGCTCACCGACAGCGTGCGCTCGTTCCAGGACAAGTGCCTCGACGGGCTGGAACTCGACCGCGAACGCATCGCCGAACTGCTCCATCGGTCGCTCATGCTCGTCACCGCGCTCACGCCGATCATCGGCTACGACCAGGCAGCCAAGGTTGCAAAGAAGGCGCACGCCGAGCGCAAGACCCTGAGGGAAGTCGTCGTCGAACTCGGCCTGATGACCGGAGAGGAGTTCGACGCGGCAGTGCGGCCCGAGGACATGGTCCATCCGAAATGAGTCGCACTGCGCTGGTCGCTGTCGCGGCCGCCATCTCGGCGGCCGTCGCGTGCAAGGTACCGGATCCGCCGCCGATCGCGGCCGAGTGGACCGACGAGTTCGACCGAGCCGACATCGGCCGCAACTACCGGCCGACGAGCGATGCGTACGCGATCGTCGACGGCGTACTCAACGTACGCGGCGCATACAACCACCCGCTGTGGCTGCGCAAGCGCCTGCCCGACGACGTCGCGATCGAGTTCGACACGTGGGCCAAGACTCCCGACGGCGATCTGAAGGTCGAGATCTTCGGCGACGGCGAGTCGCACGCCCACGACAAGGGCGCGTACACGTCGACCGGCTACGTGTTGTGCATGGGCGGCTGGAACAACACGAAGTCGTTCATCGCGCGCGGCAGCGAGCACGGCAAGGACATGGTCACGCGCACGGCGCCCAAGGTAATCCCGGGCACGGTCTACCACTGGAAGATCGTCCGCCGCGGCGGTCGCATCGACTGGTACGTCACCGGCGGCGATGCGCCGGGCGACGCCGCGCCGTTTCTGTCGTTCGACGATCCCGCTCCGTATCGCGGCGACGGGCACGGCTATTTCGGCTTCAACAACTGGCAGTCCGACGCCTACTTCGACAACCTGAAGATCGCGCCGCTGTGACGGGCGGCCCCGCGGGGTCCGCGCTACAATCGCCGACCGGGGATGGAGCGCTACGGCAAATACACGCTGTTGCGCCGCATCGGGCGGGGCGGCATGGCGGAGGTGTACCTCGCGACGGCGGAACTCGCGCAGGGCCTGGCCAAGACCCAGGTCATCAAGAAGATCCATCCGGCGTTCGCGCGGTCGCGCGAGTTTCAGCGCATGTTCTGGGCGGAGGCGAAGATCGCGCTCGGCCTCAACCACCCGTCGATCGCGCAGGTGTTCGACTTCGGCCAGGTCGGCGACACGCTGTTTCTGGCGATGGAGTATGTCGAGGGGCTCGACGTGCTGCGCATGATGCAGCAGTGCGCCCGCCGCCAGGTACCCCTGCCGTTCGGCCTGTCGGCGTACATCGTCCAGGAGGCGTGCAAGGCGCTCGACTACGCGCACCGCAAGACGAACGACGCCGGCGAACCGCTGCACATCGTCCACCGCGACGTGTCCCCGCAGAACTTGCTCGTGTCGTGGGACGGAGCCGTCAAGGTGGTCGACTTCGGCATCGCTCGCTCCGGCGAAATCCACGAGGAGGCCGGCGTCGTCAAGGGCAAGTTCGGCTACATGTCGCCGGAGCAGGCGCGCGGCGAGCCGGTCGACGCGCGATCGGACGTCTACTCGGCGGGCATCGTGCTGTACGAACTCGCCTGCGGGCGCCCCGCGTTCCCCGGCAAGGGCAAGGAGGTGCTCGAGCGGGTCCGCGCCGGCGCGCTCGACCGTCCCCGCGACGTCAACCCGGCGATCCCGGAGGAGCTCGAGCAAACCATCCTGCGCGCGCTGGCGTTCCACCCGGACGACCGGTTCCAGACCGCGCGGGACATGCAGCACGCGCTCGGCCGGTTCCTGTTCCGCTTTGCCGACGCCGACGCGGGCCCGATCGACTCGTCGAGCCTCGCGCAGTTCCTCGCGCGGATCGTGCCCGCCGACCAGCGCGCGCCACATGCGCCGCCGCCGTCGACGGTACGGTCGCGGCCCACCGGATCGCGCGGCGCGCCGGCGACCGCCGCGACCGATCGCACGGCGGTCGCCGATACGCCCGTCCCGGCGGCGGTGCGCGAACGAAAGAACGCGTTCGTCGTGTCCGGTCGCATTTGCGGCATCGACAGCCTCGCGCGACGCCTGGGCCCCGCCGCCGCCCGCCGCTCCGTCGACCAGTTCCTCGCCGTGGCCGACTCCATCGCCTACAAACACGCGGCGCACGTTCACCGCGCGTCGGCCGAGGGCCTCACGATCGTCGTCGGTCTGCAGGCGACGGGCGAGGACGACGCCGCGCGGACGGTGCGCCTGGCGCTCGACCTCGTCGACGCCCTCGACGCGATCGGCCAGGACGACGAGCCGGAGCTGCGCCTCGCCGTCGGCATTCAGCGCGGCGCGGTCGTCGTTACCGGCGGTCGCGCTCGCCTGCGCTACGAGCTGTCGCCGTTTGCCGTGCGCGTCGCCGATCGCCTCGCCGAAGCGGCCGCGGGCGCCGAGATCCTCGTCGGCGGCGGCGTGTACCGCGTCACGGCCGCCGACTGGAACTACGAGGAGGTCGCGAGCATCGAGGTCGCGCCCGATCCGGACACCCAGCCCGGGGCGACGGAGGGCCAGCGCGCGAAGGTCTACAAGCTGCGCGGCCCCAAAGAGCGAGCGCAGCGCATGCGTGAACGCGCCCGACGCGCCGGCGACCTCGTCGGCCGGGAACTCGAACTCAAGGCGCTGCGCGACGCCTACCGCGACGTGCTCGTGAGCCGGCGCAAGCGGCACATCGCGATCCTCGGCGACGCGGGCGTCGGCAAGCGCGCGCTCGTGTCGGCGTTTCTCGCGACCGTCCCGCCCGGTGAGGCGGTCGTCACCCGCGCGGCGGCACGCGCCGCCACCTCGTACACGCCGTTCGCGATCATCGCCGACCTCGCCCGCGACCTGCTGGGACTGGCCGACAGCGCCGACAGCAAGGAAGTGCGCCGGCGGCTCGAGCAGGTCGCCGCGACGCTGTACCCCGGCCGGGAACACAGCCGCGAAGTGCGCGGGCTCGAGCAGGCCGTCGGGCTGCTGCTCGGCGCCCGGTTCGACGACGGCGGCGACCGCGAGATCGACGCGTCGGAGCGGCGTGCGCGCCTGTTCGAGGCCCTCGTGCGCGTCGAGCACAGTCTCGCGGCCGACAAGGCGCTCATCGTCGTCGGCGAGGACGTCCACTGGGCGGACGCGCAGAGCCGCGAGCTATTCATGGAGTTGCTGAAAGTGCCGAGTTCGCGGCCGATCCTGGGCATCGTCACCGGCCGGCCGGAGCCCCACGTGCTCGAAGGCGTGCGCGCCACCGGCGCCGACGTGATCACGCTGGACGAGTTGCCCGCCGACGCGCAGATCGAACTCCTCGCGCGCCGGTTCGCGCCGGGAGAGCCGGTCGACGAACTCGCGCGCCACATCCTGTCGCGGACAGGCGGCAATCCGTTCTTCATCAACGAAGTGATCGACGCGCTCGTCGAGCGCGGCGTCGCCGCGGCCGATCCGAGTGCCGGCGGCAGGCTGCGGTGGGTCCGGCGCGATGCCGCCATCCAGGTGCCGACGCGCGTCGAGGCGCTGGTCACCGCGCGCATCGACGCGCTGCCGCCCGAACCCAAGCAGACGCTGCTGTTCGCCGCCGTGCTCGGCCGCGCGTTCCGCCCGCCGCTACTCGAGGCGCTGCTCGGCCGGTCGGCCGACGCCGACTTGCAGGAGTTGTGCCGCCGCGGCCTCGTCGCGCGGGCCGGCCGCGACTTCGTCTTCCGCAACGACATGACGATGACGGTCGCGTACCAGCGCCTGCCGGCGGACGACCGCGCGACGTTGCACCGCGAGGCGGCCCGGCGCATCGAGGTATCGCCGGCCTACCGCCCCGGGCAGGACGACGCCGTGATCGCGCGCCATCTCGAGCTGGCCGGAGACGCGGCAGATGCGGCGGATCGCTACGTGCGCGCCGCGCGCCATGCGCTCGACGTCGGCGGCGGCAGCGACGCACTGCGCCAGTTGTACCGCGCCCTCAAGCTCCTGCCGGCCGACGCCTACGAGGCGCGGTTCGAGGCCCGCCGGATGCGCGAAGAGATCCTGCGCGCGGCCGGCAAGCGGCCGCAGCAACGCCGCGAGATCGACCGCATGCGCAAGCTGGCCGACGCGCTCGGCGACGACGCAAGGCGCGCCCAGGCTCACGCGCGCCTCGCGCAGTTCTACCTCGACGTGGGCCGCGCGCCCGCCGCACAGCGCGCCGCGGCCGCCGCGCTCGACGCGGCGCGCCGCAGCGGCGATCCGCTCGCCGAAGCCGAGGTGTTGCGACTGCAAGCATCGATCGCGCGGCTCATCGGCAACCACGACGAGGCGCTGGCGTTGTGCGACCGCGCGCTGGCGCTGTGCGACGCATCCGACGCGGGCAAGCTGCAGCGCGCCGCGGTGCAGAACACTCGGGGCACGATCTGTTGGCAATCGTCTCGCCTGGACGAGGCGATGGACGCCTACTGCGAGGCGCTCGTCACCTACCGCGCCCTGGGCCGCAAGCGCGACGAAGCGCGCGCGCTCAACAACCTCGGCAACGTGTGCGCCGAACGCGGCGACCCCGAGGAGGCCCTGCGCCACTACAAGGCGTCGCTCGACATCGACCGCCAGCTCGGCAACCGAGCGAGCATTCCACTCAAACTCGGCAACATCGGCCAACTGTACACGGACCTCGGCCATGCAGCGCGGGGCGAAAAGTACCTGCGCCGCGCGCTGCAA
Source organism: Deltaproteobacteria bacterium (assembly GCA_003696105.1). Lineage (NCBI taxonomy): Bacteria > Pseudomonadati > Myxococcota > Myxococcia > Deltaproteobacteria bacterium. The sequence continues at coordinate 17,938 of RFGE01000165.1, forward strand.
CTCGCCGACGACGACGGCGACACCCGCGGCACGGCGGACATCGCCACGTCGCTGGGCCAGGCGCGACTCGCGCAAGGCGACGCCGACGAGGCGCTCGCGTGGTTCGAGCGCGGTCTGCAGCGCGCGACCGACAACCGCGACCGCTACCAGGAAATCCGCGCGCTGATCTACCTCGCGTTCGCGCAGCTCGACGCGGGCCGGCCGGCCGAGGGTGCACTCGAGCTGGCGCAAAGCGCGACGCGGCTCGCGCAGAAGATGCCGATGCCGCTCGGCGAAGCGCACGCGCTGGCGGCGCAGGCGCTCGCGCTCGAGGCGCTCGGCCGCCGGGACGAAGCCCTCGCAGCCGCCGAGCAGGCGGTGCGCGTGCAGGACGCCGCCGGCGTCGAAGAAGGGCTCGAGATGATCCTCGCCATCCGCGCGCGGCTGGCCGCCGTCGCCGGCGATCTCGCCGCCGCGCGCGCCGCGGTCGACCGCGCGCATCAACTGCTCCAACGCCGGGCGGCCTGCCTGCAGGACCCCGAACTGCGCGCCGCGCTGCTCGGATCGCGCGTCGCGCGCGACATCGCCGACCTGCGCGGCCGACTCACCGCAACCGCCGCCCAGCCGTGACCGCGTGGCACGAAGACGACGCGCTGTGGATGGCGCTCGAACCCGTGTTGTTCGGACGCCAGCGCCTGGCCCGCGCGCCCGACGAGGTCGACCGCATCGTCGCGTTGCTGGACCTGCCGCACGGCGCCCGCGTGCTCGACCTGGCGTGCGGGCCCGGCCGCCACGCCTGCGAGCTGGCGAGGCGCGGCTACCGCGTCACCGCCGTCGACCGCACGCGCGCGTACCTGGATCGGGCGCGCGCCCGCGCACGCCAGTGGCAGGTCGACGTCGAGTTCGTGGAGGCGGACATGCGCGCGTTCCGGCGCGAAGGCGCGTTCGACGCCGTCCTCAACCTGTTCACATCGTTCGGCTACTTCGAGGACGACGCGGACAACCGCCGCGTTCTCGACCACGCGCGCGCCAGTCTCACGCGCGGCGGCCGGCTGCTCATCGACCTGCGCGGCAAGGAACTCATCGCGCGCGACTGGAAGGAGCGCTGGTGGGTCGACCTCGACGACGGCGCCATTTTGTGCGAGGAGCGCCGCGTGGGCGACGGCTGGGATCGACTCGAGTCGCGCTGGATTCACATCGCGCCCGACGGGCGGCGCCGCGAAGTGCGCGGCGTCCAGCGCATCTACTCGGCCGCCGAACTCACCGCCATGGTGCGGGCCGCGGGGTTCGTGAACGCGCGCAGCTTTGGCTCGCTGGCGGGCGGGCCGTACGACGCGCGCGCCGAGCGCCTCGTCATAGTCGCGGACGCGTAGGCGCACCCGCGCCCGGCGGGCGGGGCGCGCCGCGGTCCCGCGCCCCGCCGCCGCCGTCAGTCACACAGCTTCTTGTCGAGCTTGCACAGCTTCGCCTCGAGTTCGGCGATGCGCCGCTCGAGCTTGTCAATCCGGCCGTCGGGGTCGGCCCCGAACGCCCGCCCGAACCACATCATGCCGGGCCCGTCTCCGTCGAAGTCGAACCGGAACCTGCCCGGCCCCATCTTGGTCATCGGCCCCATGCCCATCGCGCCCATCGCCTTGTCGACGTCGACCGCGTCGCGCTGGAGCGTCGCGGTCAGCGCGCGGCGCTTGCCGTCGCGCACGACGACCACCGCGACCTTGTCGCCCTTGCGCCGCCCGGACAGCGCCTTCCACACGTCCCACGGCGTGTCGATGTTCTTGCCGGCGACCGCCACGATCACGTCGCCGACGCGCACACCCGCGCGCGCGGCCGGGCTGTTCGGCTCGACCCGGCTCACGAGGATGCCCGCGTCGGCCGGTGCGCCGAAGTGCTTGCGCAGCTCGCGGGTCATCGACGTGACCTCGACGCCGAGCTGCCCGCTGTCCCCCGCGGCGAACATCTCCACCACCGCGTGCGCGCCGCCGGGGTCGTCCTTGTCTTTTTTGGCGAACGCGGTGCCCGCGGCCAGCCCGAGCGCCGCGATGCCTGCGGCGATCCATCCGATTCGTGCCATCGCGTGTTCCTCCCTTCGTTGCGACCGCCGATGGAACCGGCGCACCGGCCCCGCTATTCCCGCGCCGGGCGTGCGCGGCCGGCCCGACCGTGGTTAGATTGCGGCCGTGACCGATCCCAGCCCCGCCCCCGCGCCGCGCCGCCGCCGCACCGCCGGCCTCGCCCTCGCGGGCATCGCCGTCGCCGCGATCGCCGCGGCCGCGGTGGCGATCGCGCGCCCGAGCGCTCCCCCGGCCGAACTGCCCGACTACGGGGAGCTGGCCGCCTTCGAACTCACGGACCAGACCGGCGCGCCGTTCGGCACCCGCGAACTCGCGGGCGCGCCGTGGATCGCGAACTTCATCTTCACGCGGTGCCCGACGGTGTGCCCCGTGTTCACCTACAAGATGGCGCGGGTGCAGGACGCGACGCGCGCCGTCGGCGACCGGCTGCGGTTGGTGTCGTTCAGCGTCGACCCGGACTACGACACGCCGGAGGTGCTGCGCGCCTATGCCGACCGGCACGGCGCGGATCCCTCGCGCTGGCGGTTCCTCACGGGCGCGCCGGACGCCGTCCGCACGACGGTGCGCGACGGCCTGAAGATGGCGATGGAGCGGGCCGGCGACGCGGGCGACGTGCCCAACATCCTGCACGGGACCCACTTCGTGCTCGTCGACGGACGGTCGCACATCCGCGGCTACTACGACTCGAACGACGCCGGCGCCGTGGACCGCCTGATCCGCGACGCGACCGCGCTCGCGCGGGACGCCCGCTGACGACGTATGATCGCCCCGCCGTCCGCGCCGCTGAGCCTGGTGTGCGGCCTCCTGATGGGCAGCGCCGACGCGATCCCGGGCGTGTCCGGCGGCACCGTCGCGCTCATCCTCGGCATCTACGAGCGGTTCATCGCGGCGCTGGCGACCGCGGTCCGCGCGCCGATGCTGATCGGCTCTCGCGACGGCCGCACCGAACTCGCGGCGGCGCTGCGGTTCCTGGTGCCGCTCGGCGCCGGCCTGCTGGCGGCCTACTACCTGGCCACGAAGCTGCTGGTCGGCCCGGCGGATGCGCCCGGCATCCTGCGCCGCCCCGACACCGCACCGGCGTGCTACGCGTTTTTCTTCGGCCTGGTCGCGCTGAGCGTGCGCGAACCGTGGCGCCGCATCGGCGCGGTGGCAGGCCGTCACTGGGCCGGCGCCGCGCTCGGCTTCGCCGCCGCCGCCGCGTTCGCCCACCTGCCCCACTACGGGGCCGAGCCGGCGCGCCCGCTGCTGGTGCTCGGCGGCGCGGGCGCGATCGCCATCATGCTGTTGCCGGGCGTGAGCGGGTCGCTGTTTCTGCTCATCATCGGCCAGTACGCGACGGTGGCCGGGGCGGTCCACGACCGCGACATCGCGGTGCTGTTGCTGTTTGCCGCCGGCATCGCGCTCGGCGTCGCGACGTTCGTGCCGGCCCTGCGGTACGTGCTGCGCCGGTACCACGACGGCGCGATGGCGACGCTCACGGGACTGATGGCGGGCTCCCTGTTCGCGCTGTGGCCGTGGAAGATCAACTACGAGCCGAAAGCCGGTCCGATGACCAACGCGGCGCCGTGGGCCACCCATCTCGGCTGGGTCGCCGTCGCGGCGATCGTCGGCGGCGCCGTCGTCGTGCTGCTCAACCGCCTCGAGCGCAAGCTCACGGAGCCCGCGTGACGCGGCCCCGGACCGACGCCGCCGGCGGCGCATCCGCTCTGGCGTCCTCCCGCGGGCCGAGATAGGCTGTCGCGGGCACGCACCATGGATGTAGCGCTCGACGTCGCGCGCCTGCTGTTCGGTGGCCTCGTCCTGTACGTGGGCGCCGAGTGGCTGGTCAAGGGGTCCGCGGGGCTGGCGCGCGCCTACGGCGTCAAGCCGCTCGTCATCGGTCTCACCGTCGTCGCGTACGGCACGTCCGCGCCCGAACTCGCGGTGAGCACGATCGCCGCCGTCGACGGCAAGCCGGCGATCGTCGTCGGCAACGTCGTCGGCTCGTGCATCGCGAACCTCGGGTTGATCCTCGGCGTCACGGCGTTGATCTCGCCACCCGCGGTCGACGCGCGGCTGATCAAGCGCGAAGTCCCGGTGCTGCTCCTGTCGGTCGCCGTCGTCCCGCTCGTCGTCTGGGCCAGCGGCATCGCGTGGTGGGAAGGCCTGCTGTTGTTTGCCGCGTCCGTCGCCTTCACCGTGTGGACCCTCAGCGTCGAAGCCGGCGTCAACGTTCCCGCCGCCGACGAGATCGAGGCGACCGCGGAGATCGCCGGCGCGCCGTCCGGCTCCGGCAAGGCCCGCATGTATGCGGTGACCGCCGCCGGCATGGCGCTGCTCATCGGTGGCGGCGACGTGTTCGTCGACGGTGCGGTCGGGGTCGCGCGCTCCCTCGGCATGACCGAGCGAGTCGTCGGCCTCACGATCATCGCGGTGGGCACGTCGCTGCCGGAACTGGCCGCGTCGCTGGTCGCGGCGCTGCGCGGCCACGCCGACATCGCCGTCGGCAACGTCGTGGGCAGCAACATCTTCAACGTGTTCCTGATCCTCGGCATCGTGCCGATGGTCCGCCACCTCGACGTATCGCTCGCATCCGTCGCCGGCGACCTGTACTTCCTTGCCGGTGTGACGTTGCTGGGCGCGTTCACCATGCGGGGCGACCGGCGCGTCACGCGGGTCGAAGGCGCGCTGCTGGCCGCCGCCTACCTCGCGTTCCTGGCGTTCGCGTTCGGCAAGACCGGATAGCCGCCCGCGCGCCAGGCGCCTCCCTCGCGTTGGCGTTCGGCAAGCGCCGAGAGCTGCCCGCGCGCCGTCGCCACCGTCGCGTTCGGCAAGACCGGATAGCCGCCCGCGCGCCAGGCGCTACAATGCCTCCGGCTCGTCGTCGTCCGGCTCCATGTGGATCGTCACGTCCGCGACGGCCGGGATGCGAGCGCGGATGGCGTCCTCGAGGTCGTGGGCGATCGCGTGCGCCCGCCGCAGAGACAGGTCGCCGTGCAGCCGGACGTGCAGGTCGAGGTGGACGTGGTGCTCCGGGCCGCGCGAGCGAATGCGGTGGCAGTCGACCACGCCCGGCACCGAGGCGGCCGCCGCGCGCACCTCGTCCGGGTCGACGGCCGCCGCGTCGACGAGCACCGCGAGGTTCCGCGTGACGATGCGCCACGCCACGTACGCGACGGCGCCGAGCACCGCCAGCGCGACCGCCGCGTCCGCCCACTGGATGCCGAACCGCGACGCCACCAGCGACGCCATCACCGCGGCGGTGACGAGCACGTCGGACGCGGTGTGCCCCGCGTCGGCGACCAGCAGCGGGCTGCCGAGCGCGCGCCCGCGCCGCGCCTCGTAGGCGGCGACGAACAGGTTGACCGCCCAGGTGCCGCCGACGACGGCGAACCCGAGCGGCGGCGCCGGCGCCACCGGCCGACCGCCGGCCAGCGCGCGGGCCGCCGTCCAACCGAACTGGAGCACGCCCGCGGCCATCACCACGCCGATCGCCGCGGCCGCGACGATCTCGAACCGCCGGTGGCCGTAGGGATGCCCCGCGTCGGCCGGCCGATCGGCGAGCCACAGGGCCACCAGACCGATGACGTTTGCCGACGCGTCGAGCACCGAGTGCAGGGCGTCCGTGCCGACCGCGAGCGACCCGGACCACCACGCGTACGCGCCCTTGGCCGCGGCCACGATCGCGTTCAGCCACAGGATGATCCAAAGAACTCTGCGGATTTGCCGGGCCCGATCGGCCCCGCCGACGCCGGACGGCGGATGCACGCGGGTATGGTACACCGCAGCGGCGGCGCCGGCGGTGCGGCGGTGCGGCGGCGCCGGCCGGCCTCCCCGCGCCTGCGGCCTCCAGTTCTCACCGGGCGAAAGATCCGGTTAGCCGCCGCGACTTGGCGGTTCGCGGTGGACCGTGTACGAACATGGACATGGTGTGGTTTCGCTGGTCCCTGTTGAGCCTCGCAGTCGTCGTGTCCACCGCCGGTCCGGCCTTGGCAGAACGGCCGCGCGGCACCTACATCCCAATCGATGAGTCGATGGCGGACGTCCGCTACGTGGACGACACCGTCATCACGCCGCAGGGCCACGGGGGGTCGCACATCCTGTACCTGAACCGCTGCCGCGGCGGCGAAACCTTCTCACCCGGCTTCAACGACTCGCGCCAGAACCGGTCGAGCATCATCGACCGGTCCTACACGTTGCCCGAGTACCCCTACGGCGACGCCAGCTTCGAGCAGGTCGCGACGTGCGTCCGCCAGTTGATGGCGCCGTTCAACATTCAGGTCGTCACCGAGGACCCGGGCCAGACGCCCCATCACGAGGCGGTCGTGTGCGGCAAGCCGACCGACCTCGGCATGCAAAACGGCGTCGGCGGCGTCGCTCCGTTCTCGTGCGGCGTCATCGAAAACTCGATCACCTACACGTTCGCCGAGGTCTACGGCGGCCAGACCCGCTTCATCTGCGAGACGATCGCGCAAGAAGCGGCGCACGGCTGGGGCCTCGACCACGAGTACCTGTGCGAAGATCCGATGACCTACCTCAGCGGCTGCGGTCCGAAGTCCTACCAGGACATCGACGCGCGGTGCGGCGAGTTCAGCGCTCGCAACTGCCAGTGCGGCGGGGCGACGCAGAACTCGTTCCGCCGAATCGCGGCGGTGTTCGGCACGGCCGATCCGACGCCCCCGTCGGTCACGATCACCGAGCCGGCGAACAACGCGACGGTCGACCCGGGCTTCGTCGTCCGCGCGGACATCACCGACGACCAGGGCATCGGCTCCGCGAGCCTGTACGTCGACGACAACCTGGTGTTGAGCTTGTCCGAACCGCCGTTCGTGTTCAACGCGCCGAACGACCTGGCGGATGGCGACCACAAGGTCGAGATCGTCGCGACCGATAGCTTTGGCGCCGAGGCGCGCGATTCCATCTTCGTGATCGTCGGCGAACCGTGCTCGAGCGCGAGCGACTGCGAGGACGGCGAGGTCTGCGTCGACGGCCGCTGCGTCGCGGGTCCGGGGACTCCCGGCGGCCTCGGCGAGGCGTGCGAGTCCGGCGCCGACTGCGCGTCCGGTCTGTGCGGGTCGGACTCGAGCGGCAACAAGGTGTGCACCGAACCGTGCGATCCGGCCGCCAACGCGTGCCCCGGCGGGTTCGAGTGCCGATCGGCCGGCGAGGCCGGCGGCGTGTGCTGGCCGGGAGCCGGCGGCGGCGGCGGCGGTTGCGGCTGCACGCTCGGCCGCGCCGGCGACGACACGGGCGGGCCGCTCGGGCTGCTGGGCCTGATCGGCGCGGTCGGCCTGGCGCTGGTGCGGCGGCGCCGCTGACCCTCGCGCCGCGCCGAGCCGCCGTGCGCTGCGGCCCCGCGCCTGGCGCCCGAACCGCGGCGGCGGTAGAACGCGGCCCATGGAGCTGAGGCAGTACGCCGAATCGATCCTCGCGGCGCGCGACCTCGCGGGCAAGCTCCGCCCGCCGCCCGACGGCTGGACGGATCGCGATCCCGGGCCCGCCGAGCGCTGGCCGGCGCCCGGGCGACCGCCGGAACTCGCCATCGTCGAGGCCGCCCGCGTCAAGGTGCCGCGCCCGGCGGGGATGTGCGACCCGCGCCAGCGGCCGCGCATCCTCCACGCGCTGGCCAACCACGAGTTGCAGGCCGTCGAGCTGTTCGCGTGGGCGCTGGTCGCGTTCCCCGACGCGCCGCCCGCGTTTCGCCGCGGCCTCGTCGCGCTGCTCGCGGACGAACAGCGGCATATGCAACTGTACATGGACCGCATCGACGCGTGCGGCGCCCGCTTCGGCGACTGGCCGGTGACCGGCTACTTCTGGCACCGCATCGACCGCGTCCGCACGCCGCTGCAGTTCGTGTGCGCCATGGGGCTCACGTTCGAGAACGCCAACCTCGACTTCGCGGCCGACTACGCCGAGGCAGCCCGCGCCGCCGGCGACACCGAAACCGCGGACGTGCTCGCCGCCATCCACCGGGACGAGATCCGCCACGTGCGCTTCGGCTGGACGTGGCTCGCGAAGCTCAAGCCGGCCGGCCAGTCGATGTGGGACGCCTACGTCGCCAACGTCGAGCCGCCCCTCGGCCCGGCGCGTGCCCGCGGGCCTCGGCTCGACGTCGACGCGCGCCGGGCCGCCGGCTTCGACGACGCGTTCATCGCCCGGCTCGCGGCCACCGCGCCGCGCAGCCCGAGCGGAAAGCCGCGGTGAGCCGGCTGATCGTCGCCAACCTCGATGCGGAGGACGCCGACCTGCCGCTGCGCGTGCGGCGAGCGGCGTCCGCCGCCGGCACCCTGTTGCGCGCGTTCGCCGAGCCGGGCGACCGGTTGTGGACGCCCCTGCCGGTCGCGCCGCGGCGGGTCCCCGACCTGCGCGTGACGCTCGTGTCCGGGCCGCTTCCGCGCGAGACGCCCGCCGTCCAGTGGCGCGCCCGCGACGCCGTCGCCGATCGCGTCAATCACCGCCGGTTCGCCTTCGACCTCGGCCCGGCGCTGCCCGGTGCGCGGTGGGTGACCGACGCGGACGCGTTCGAGCCGGCGCACGCGGCGTGGTTGCTCAAGACGCCGCAGGGGTCGGCGGGGCGCGGCCAGGTGCGGCGGCGCGTGCGCCACGTCGACGCCGAGACGCGCGCGCGCATTCGCCGGCTGATCGCGCGACACGGAGCGCTGCTGTACGAGCCGTGGGTCGATCGCGTGGCGGACTTCGGCGTCGTCGGCTACGTCACCGACGGCGGCGTGGACCTGCGGCCGCCCCACCGGCTCCTCGTCCACGCCACCTGCGCGTTCCGCGGCATCGTCCTCGACCCCGAACTGGACCGCCCCGAGCTGACGGCGGCCGCCCGGCGCGCCGGCGATGCGCTGCGCGCGGCCGGCTACCGGGGCCCGTTCGGGATCGACGCGTTCGACTGGCGCGACGCGAGCGGACAGGTGCACCTGCATCCAATGTGCGAGATCAACGCGCGGCTCACGTTCGGCCACGTGGCGTGGGCGGTCGGTGAGCCGCCGCTGGCGTTGCGGCTGTCGGTCGCCGGCGCCCGGCCGCCGGCCGGCGCGACCCCGCTGCTTTTGCCGGACGACGGCGACCCGACCTGCGCGTGGGTCGTGCGCGGGTCGCGACCGAGCCTTGACCCGCCGTGGCCGTCCCGCTAGCGTCCGGCCATGCGTTTCCCGACCCCCGTCTGGCTCGCCGTGGCGCTGGCCGCGGGTTGTTCGTCGTCCGCGCCGTCCACCCGCCGCCCGGAGGCGGCCGCGCCGGCGCACGCTCCGGCCGCGCCGGTGCACGCTCCGGCCGCGCCCCCCCTCGCCGGCATCCCCGCCGACGCCGTCGCGGCCGGCTGGATCGTGCTGCCCGCCACGCTCGGCGACCTCGCGGCCACCGGCCTGTCGCCGGAGGAGCGCGACGCGCTGCGCGCCGAGTTGCAGGACGCGCTGTCCGACGGCGCCCGGCTCGACCTCCGCGACGTCCGCTCGCTGGCGTGGTTCGCCCGCATCGGCCCGAGCGGTCCGTACGGAGCGGTCCTCGTGCGGAGCACCGCGGGAGGCGTGGAGTTCGACCCCGGCCCCCGCCGGATCGACGACGGCGTGGTGGCCACGCGGCGGGGCGACACCCTCGTGATCGGCCATCCGACGGCCGTCGACGCGGCGCTGCGCGCGCTGGCCGGCGACGAGCCGGGGTTGTCCGCCGGCGCTCCCCTCGGCGCGCTCCTGGCACGCGCGGCCGATGCGCCGGTCGCGGTGGCCGTCGCCGGTGCACCGATCCAGCCGATGCTCGCGCAGGCCGGCCTGCCCCCGATCGACTCGCTGCTGGTTCGCGCCGACCGCGACCGCCTGCGCTGGGAGATCGCCGCACCGGCCGACGTCCTCGCCCAGCTCGAGGACGAGGTCGGCGCCGCGTGGGACGAGGTGCTCGCCGAAGCCGAACAAGACCTGGCGCGCGGCAAGAGCGAAAACGGCGCGATCGCGTTCCTGGCGATCGCGTTGTCCCACCAGTATCGGCACCTGCACGCGACAACCCGGCCGCGCGTCGAGGGCGGCCGGCTGGTGAGCGACGTCCCCGTGCCGGGCATCGAGACGCCCAGCACCTGGATGATCGTCGCCGGCGCGGCGGCTGCGGTAGCGGTGCCGGCGTTCATGAAGTACATCAAGAAGTCCAAGGCGGCGGAGGCTCGGGACAACGTCAAGCGCCTCGCCGAGCTGGCCGCGCGCCGCGCCGCGTCCGGCGAGCCGCTCGTCCCCGCTCCCCTCACGCCGGCAAACCCGACCGCGTGCTGCGAGCGCTGTGACGACCCGACGGCGTGGCAGACGCCAGCGTGGCAGTCAGTGGGATTTTCGCCCGGCGGCCCTCACTACTACGCCTACGAGCTCGAGGTCGTGTCGCGCGGGACCGACTTGGAGTTCACCGCGCGCGCGGTCGGCGACCTGGACTGCGACGGCGTCTACTCGACGTTCGAGATGCCGTTCCGCCGGCAGGGAAGCGCCCCCCCGTCCGCAGCCGACTTGTTCGTCGACAACGAACTCGAGTAGCGCGCCGATCGCCTACGCGCGGCGCGCCGCGCGCACGGCCGCCACCGGGTCGCGCACGATCGCCGCCCGCGGCAACCACTGCACGCCGGGGTACTGATCGCGCACCTGGTCCACCAACGGCGACCAGTCGCACACGACGACGGCAACCGGCTCGCGCTCGAGCGCCCACACGGCCGCCAGCGGCGTGCGCGCGACGCGCACCGGCACGCCGATCGAGCGCAGTACGCGCGCCGCCTCGTCGAGGAACGCCTCCTCCTGGTCCACGATCAACACCCCCAACACGCTCCCATCCGGCATCCCGTCGTGCATCGCGGTCGGTCCCTCCCCGAATTGCCATCGTACGGCACGGGCACGCGCCGCTGCGAGCAAAATCGTCCGGCGCCGTCGGCCGGGCGCGCAACCCCGCGGCGTCGCGTCGTGCGACCCGCGCGCGGTGGTCGGGAAATCCCCGCACCGCGGCGCGTCATCGCGATGGCGAGCGCAACCGCCGCACCGCCGGCGGCCCGCGCCGAACGCGCCGGGGTTCGGATGCGACGTCACCGCGCCGGGCGCGACCGCTGCCCGTACGTGACGCGAAGCGTGAGCTTGCGGTCGCCGCGGACGACGATCACGGTCGTCGTCTGGCCGGGTCGCGCCTGCTGCAGCACGTGCATCAAGTCGTGAATGTTCGCGATGTCGTAGTCGCCGATCCGCACGATGCGGTCGCCGCGACGCAAGCCCGCGCGGTCGGCGGGGCCCCCGGCGCGCACTCCCGCCAGCACGACCCCCGGCGCGCCGTCGGGCGCGCCCGCGTAGTCCGGTATCGTGCCGAGCGACGCGCCGTACGACCGCACGTCGCCGCGCGGCGCGGGCGCGGGCGCGCGCCGGTACGTGAGCGGCTCGGCGCGGCGCGACAGCGTGTCCACCAGGTCCGCGACCAAACCGGCGATCTGCGCGGTGCCCGCCGCGTTGATCCGGCCGGCGTCGTCCGACGGCTTGTGGTAATCGGAGTGCGCGCCGGTAAAGAAGTGGAGCACCGGCACGCCCGCCGCGTAAAACGGCGTCTGATCCGACGGCCCGTAGCCGTC
>RFGE01000166.1 GCA_003696105.1 Deltaproteobacteria bacterium
CCGCTCGTGCGCGCCCTTGAGGTCGGGGCCGACGCGAGCGCCCTTGCCGATGCTGTGGCAGGAGCCGCACTTTTCCGCGAACAGCTCCTCCATCGGTCCCTGCTCGGCGGACGCCGCGGCGGGTGCCGCCCCTTCGCTGGCGGCCGGCGCCGCTTCGCCGGTCGCCTCCGCTTCGGCTTCGGGCTGTGCGGCTGCGCCGGCGTCCGCAGCCTGTCCTGCGGTCGCCTCGTCGCCCGCCGCCGGCGCGGCCGTCTCGCCCGGCTCGCCCGCCGGCGCCGCCTCGTCGGCGGCCGACCCGGACGGTGCGGGATCTTGCTGCTGCGCAAACGCCAGCGCGCTCGCGCACACAATCGATACGATCAGCGTGGCTCTCACGCCGGCGCGTCACAGCAACCTCCGTACCGACCCGGTACGGCGCGCCGAGGCCGATTCGCACCCTCTCACGAATGAGAGTCGTCGGTCGCCCGATTCTCAGTTTTGAGAGAGTGGCGCTCGAGCCGGCGGTACAGCGTCGCCGGCGAGATGCCGAGTTCGCGCGCGGCGCGCTCGCGGTTGCCGTCGCACAACCGCAACACCATCGCGATGTAGCCTCGCTCGAACCGGTCGATCGCATCCTGCAACGTGAGCCGCGGCGCCGACGCCTCGGCCACATCGGGGGGCAGATGCTCCACGTCGATCACGCCCTCGTCGCACAACATGCGGGCGCGCTCGAGCACGTTGCGCAGCTCGCGCACGTTGCCGGGCCACCGGTGGCGGCACAGCGCTCGCATGGCCTCCGCGGAGACGGTCGTTGCGGATCCGCGCGCGTCGCGCCTTAGCAACTCTTGGACCAACAACGGGATGTCGTCCGGCCTCTCCCGCAGGGGCGGGATCGAAACGCGCAAAACATTCATGCGGTAGTACAGGTCTGCTCGAAATTTTCGCGATTCCACGAGTTCGCCGAGGTCGTGGCGTGTGGCCGCGATGACGCGCGCCTCGATTGGCACCGCGTGGTCGCTCCCGAGCGGCTTGACCTCCCCCGACTCGAGTGCCCGCAGCAGCGCGCCCTGCGCCGCATCGGGCAGGTCGGCGATCTCGTCGATGAAGACCGTTCCGCGCCCCGCCGACCGCAGCAGGCCGTCGCGAGACCGGGTCGCGCCGGTGAACGCTCCGCGCTCGTAGCCGAACAGCTCGCTCTCGATCATCGCGTCGGGAATCGTCGCCAGCTGCGCGACGAGGAACGGCTCGTCGCCGCCGCCCGCGGCGTGGATGGCTCGGGCGACCACCTCCTTGCCGACGCCGGTCTCGCCGTCGATCAGCACCGGAGCACGCGACGCGGCCGCGCGGTCCACCCACGCCTGCACCTCGCGCATCGCCGCCGATTCCGCGACCAGCCGGGGCACGCGCTGCTGCGCCGACAACGCGCGCCGCAACCGCGCGTTCTCCGCCACCAGCTCGCGCTGGCGAATGAGGTTCGCGACCTTGCGCCCGACGTCGTCGAGCAGCAGCGGCTTGAGAAGATAGTCGTGCGCACCGATGCGAAGCGCCTCGATCGCCGAGTCGACCGACGCATACGCCGTGATGAGCAACACGCCGAGATCGGGGTCGCGCGCCACCGCACGGCGAATCACCTCGAGCCCGTCGATACCGGGCAATCGCAGGTCGGTGATCACTACGGAGTAGCGCGCGGCGCTCAGCGCGGAGTCGGCCTCCTCGCCGCTCGCGGCGGCGTCGACCGCGTAGCCGCACCGTTTGAGGTAGCGAACGAGCGGGTCGCGCTGCGCGCGCTCGTCCTCCACGACCAGGATCCGGGCCGCATCCATCAATGCACCGTACGGGGCCCGGTTGGCGACGCGACGACCGGCTCCGCGTACAGCCGCACGTCACGCGCGGCGCGGGCGGGGCGCACGTCGTCGACATCCACGCGCGCCGCCGGCAGCGTCACCACGGCGGTCGTCCCGCGGCCGGGCGCGCTGTGCAACTCGATGTCGCCACCGGCCGCGCGCAGCACGTCCCGGCAGATGCTCAGCCCGAGGCCGGTCCCCTTGCCGGCCGCCTTGGTGGTGAACAGCGGTTCGAAGCAGCGATCGAGCACGTGGCGCGGCATTCCGCAGCCCGTGTCGCGCACGCGCAGCGACACCTTCCCGCCGGCGTAGCGCGCATCGATGACGAGGCGACCGCCGTCGGGCATGGCATCGAGCGCGTTGATGACCAGGTTGAGGACCACCTGCACGAGATGATCCTCGACCACGTGGACCGGCGGCACGTCCGGATCGCAACTGACGTCGATCTCGACCCCGCGCATCCGGCGATCGTAGTGAAGCACGCGCAGCGCGTCATCGATCACCGCGGACACCGACACGAGCGCCGCCTCGTCGCGGCGCCGGCGAGCAAAGTCGACCAGCTCGCGCAGCGTCCGGCGAAGCCGCGCCGTCTCCTGGCGCACGGTGCGCAAACTGTCGGCGTCCTCCTCGGACATCGCCGACTCGTCGAGCAGGCGCAGGTGCATTTCGATGGACGACAACGGGTTGCCCATCTCGTGCGCGATGCCGGCCGCGAGCAACCCGAACGCCGCCATCTTCTCCTGGTGCACGAGGCTCGCTTCGAGCTTTCGCTGCTCCGTGACGACGTGCTCGACCAGCAGGACCCACCGCCTCCCGTCGGCCAGGCTCACGGGGTAGCTCTCGATGCGAAGGACCTCACCGGAGCGCGGTACCGTGTATTCGGCGCCGCCGCGACCGGGCCGCCCGGACTCGAGCGATTCGCATCCCGGACACACGGTGCACCGCGCGGTGTCGGCGACGATCACGTCGCACGCGCGATCGCCCGGCGCGAGAGGGCCGTGGACGCGCTCGGCCGCACGGTTGGCCAGACGCACCCGGAGATCTTGATCGAGCAGGATCAGCGAGGCCGGCGTCGCGTCCACGACGCGTTGAAGGATCGCGCGCGCCCGCTCGATCTCGGCGGTCCGGTCGTCGACCATCTGCTGCAGGTGGCGCATCCGCTCGCGCCGGTTGCGAACCGCGAGCAGGCCGACCACGAAGGCCGTCACGAGGCTGGTGGAGACGCCGCGCGCGATGTGCGTCCAGCGCAGCTGCCACGCGGTCGATACGTAGTGGTCCTCGACGACCTGCCACGCCAGGAACATCAGCAACACGGTCAAACCGGCGGCCAGCCCGAGCGCGGCCAGTTCGCGAGTCGTCCTCACCGCGGCACGCACGCTGCAACCGGTATACCAGCGCCGGGCCCCACGTGGGTGCATTTCTTGCCGGCCGCGACGCCCCGGCGACCCGGACGCGCGGCGCGGCCGGCCGTCGACGGGCGCTGCGCGAAGCCGCTCGGCGGCGCGCGCGGCCACGCCACGCGGGTACCCCACCGCGGTCACCGACGGCACGAAGCCGGCGCCGCCTCGGTCCTCGCGGCCGAGCCGCCGCGGCAGCCGGCGGCCGGGGCGGCCACGTCCCACGACGGGGCCGCCCCGCTGCACGAACGCCAGTGAGGGCAGAAGGACTCGAACCTTCGGCCGGCGGATTAAGAATCCGCTGCTCTACCAACTGAGCTATGCCCCCGTGTCGCTACGTCGGAACCTGTCGTCGATCTACCTGCGCGGTTTACCTGGACTTGATGCCGGCGGGCCCGGGGCGACTCGAACGCCCGGCCTACGGATTCGAAGTCCGGCGCTCTATCCATCTGAGCTACGGGCCCAGAAAAACGCGGCGCTACGAATAGCGCCTCCGAGCCTCCGATGTCAAGCGCCATGCGCCAAGCCGGCACCACCGCCGCTCGACCGTCCGCCCGCCCGTGACAAAAACCGTTTGATTTTATCCGCTTGCACAAACGGCCGGTATGCCGCGCCGCGCCGCCGCCGAGCCGCCGCGCCCGCCGCCGCACCGGTGTCCGGCCGTTGCGCCCGGCGCCGCGAGCGCCGCGCCGTGCTCCGCGGGGCCACGGCGCCAGCCCAACAAGGGGACGCATCGGCCCGGGTCGACCGTCCCCACCCGGCGCCGGCCTGCTTGCGTCCCTGCGGGTTAGGCCGTCCTGTCGCCTGGCGCGCAACGTGCAAACCTCGCCGCCGACAGGCGCGTGCGCTCGCCGTGAAGTGCGGGCCGCCGCGGCGCGCACGGCGGTGGCGGTGTCGTTTCCAGCATATTCAACATGACCCGGGTTCGTTAGAATCCGGGTTTCGGGGGCCGACGACGGCTCGGACACGACCGGGGAGACCACGATGTATCGTTTGTTTCGCTTCGATTGGGTTGTCGCGCTGGCAGTATTGATCGGATCGGGCTGCAGCGGCGGGGGTTGCAACGGCTGCGCCGTGGACCCGTTGCCGCCCGGCGGACTCCCGGCCGACCAGACGATCGAGGGCGGGATGCAGGTGCGCGTCACCCGCACCGGCTTCGACGCGATCGAAAACATCGTCAAGGCAGTCGTTCAGGACTCGTTCGGCGACGGGTTCTGCGTCGGCCGGCAGAGCATCGACGCCTTCGTCGCCGACGGCGAAGCGTGCTACCGCAACGATTGCACGGGCGGAGCTCGCGGCTGTCAGGTCGACGTCGCCCTCCAGAGTATCGACCTGTCCGTTCCGGATCCGAACACGTTCCGCGCCCACGTCGTCGTCGATGTCAGCACCCAGATCCCCGCTCGCATTCGCGTGCTCGGCGTCACCGTCGACAGCTGCACGATGAACGTGACGCTGAACGACGGCGACGTCACCCTCGACGTCGGGTTCTTCACGCGCGCGAGCGACGGCGAACTCGACATCCAACTCCAGAACATCGACCTGGATCTGTCCGGCTTCAACAGCAGCGGTTGCGGGTTCATCTCGAGCGTGCTGGACCTCGTGGTCGACCTGCTCAGCTCGCCGCTCGGCAACTTCCTGGTCGACCTGCTCACACCGACCATCGAAGACCTCATCCGCGGGTTCCTCCCCGATCCGCTCGGCATCGAAGGAGTCGTCGACCTCGGCGCACTCATCGGGTCGCTGTCGCCCGGCACGAACGCGCTCATCGAGACGAAGTTCATCCCGGGCGGCTACGTGTCGCTGCCGGCCGAGGGTCTGTCGCTCGGGGTCATCACCGGCTTCAACGCGGACGAGGACGTATCGACGCGCACGCCCGACCTCGACAACGAGCCGGCGCTGTGCGTGCCGCCGCTGGCAGCGCCCGACTTCGCCGCGCCGCCCCACAACTTGACCACGACGCCGCGCAACACGTTCAAGCTGGACCCGGCCGACGCGTTCCTCGGCATGCCCGACCCCGCGAACGACCTCGTGGTCGGCCTGTCCGAAACCTTCCTGGACCTCACGGGGCACCACCTGGTCACGTCGGGCGCGATGTGCCTCGGCGTCGGCCCGGACCTGATCCCGCAGCTCAACCTCGGCCTGGTCGGCCTGCTGGTCCCGTCGCTGGCGGAACTCGGCAGCGAAGACGGCGAGGATCCACTGCTGCTGGTGTTGCGCCCGACCGAAGCGCTCGACTTCACCATCGGCGAAGGCACCGAGGACGATCCGAGCCTCACGATCCACATTCGCAATCTCGACGTCGACTTCTACGCGTTCCTGTTCGAACGCTACGTGCGCGGGTTCACGATTCGCCTGTCGATGGACGTCGGCCTCAACCTCGAGTCCACGGTCGACGACATGGGCAACCCGGCGGTCGAGCCGATTCTCACGGGCCTGTCGGCCGACGACATCCAGCTCACCGTGCACAACGCCGAGTTTTTGCGCGAGGGAGCCGCCCAACTCGAACAGGTCCTGCCGTCGATCTTCGATCTCGCGCTTCCGCTCATCAGCGACGGGATCGGGCCGATCGCGCTGCCGGACATCAGCGGGTTCACGCTCGCGAACATCAAGTTCTCCAAGGTCGTCACGGCCGAGGACGAGTTCCTCGCGCTGAACGCGTCGCTCGTGCCGTCGATGATGATGCTCGAACAGTTCGGCGAGCGGCACAACGTCCCCGGCGGCGCCCTCGAGCGCTACGTCCTCGACCATCAGCTGCCGCCGCGCCAGCCGGTCGACACCGCCGCCCGGCTCACGAGCGTGCGCACACCGCCACCGCAGGCGCTGCAGATGTGGATGGCCGGCGCGGGGGGAAGCCTGCCCGAAGTCGTCATCGACCTGGACCCGTACGACCCGCAAGGCCGGCAACTCGAGTGGAGCTGGCGGCTCAACCGCGGATTCTGGCGGCCGTACACGCGCGACACCCACCTGGTCATCCGAGAGCGCCAGCTCGCGCTGCAGGGACACCACACGGTCGAAGTCAAGGCGCGCGCCGTCGGCGACCCGCGGTCGGTCGACCTGTCGCCGGTGCGGTTCGACATCGTGACCGACTCGGCGGGGCCGCGCATCCTCGCGAGCCGCGCCGCGGTGACCGACGGCGTGCTGCGCGTGCCCGCGCACGACTTGGTGTCGCCGGACGACACGATCGAGTACGCCTTTGCGGCGGGCGGTGGCCGCGCGGAACCGGACACGCCGTGGACGCGCGACAACGGCCTGCCGGTCCACGAAGTGCAGGCGCTGGTGGACCGCGCGGGCATCATCACGGTGTTCGCACGCGACGAGTTGGGCAACCAGAGCGCCGCCGACATCAACGCGGGCGCGCTCATCGGCTTCCACGGTCGCGCGCAGGACAGCGGATGCAACTGCGAGATCGGCAGCGGCCGCGGATCCGGCGGCGGCATCGTCGCCGCGGTGGCCGTCGCTGTGCTGTTGATGATGGGCAGCGGCCGCCGGCGACTCGTGGCGTGGGCGCGCGCGGGCGCGCGGCGCGGCACGGCCCGCGGGCTGCTCGCGCTGCTCGCGCTCGGCATCGGCGCGACGACGCCGGGCTGCTCCTGCGACGGCAACCCGGGCAGCGGGCCCGTGTGCGAAATCGACGCCGACTGCGCCGACGCCTGCCCCGACGGGCAGATCGGCGTCTGCTTCGAGGGCGAGTGCCTGTGTTCGGACGACGTGCCGTTCGGCGACGTCGGCCAGTACTCGGAGCTGGCGCTGTCGTCGAGTTCGACCGCGTGGGTCTCGGCCTACAACCGCCGGCACGGCGACCTGATGGTGGCGCGCTGGCCGGAGTCCGGGCGCATCCCGAACGAGGCGTGGGAGTTCGTCGACGG
>RFGE01000167.1 GCA_003696105.1 Deltaproteobacteria bacterium
CGCCAAGCAGAAGGAACGCGAGCGCCTCGCCAAGCAGAAGGAGCGCGAGCGCCTCGCCAAGCAGAAGGAGCGCGAGCGCCTCGCCAAGCAGAAGGAGCGCGAGCGCCTCAAGAAGCAGCGCGAGCGCGAACGCGAGCAGGCCCGCCGGCAGCGCGAACAGGAGCGCAAGCGCAAACTGGCTGCGGCTGGCGCGAAGCCCGCGGGTTCGACCGCGGCGCGCCGCACCGGCGGCAAGAAAACGGTTCCATCGACCGCGGCGCGCCGCACCGGCGGCAAGAAGACCGCACCGGCCGCTCCGGCGGCACGACGCACCGAGGCTGCGTAACCCGAAAGCGGGCCGTCCGGTACGGGACGGTGCCCGCCGATAGCGCGGGGCCGACCCGGCACCTGCGATCGCCGCATCGCGTTCGCCACCCGCGCGGTACGGAGCGCCGCACGCCGCAAAGGACGCCGATCACTGTGGAGCGAGCGGCAACAGCACGGTGAACTCGGTGAATTTGCCCTCTTCGGAGTCGACCGTGATCAGTCCACCGTGCAGATCCACCAGGCCGCGCGCGATGTACAGCCCCAATCCTGCCGAGTCGGGCCCCGACGACGTGTGGTGCTTGGCCGGGTTGACGTCAGAAAACGGCTCGAAGATCCGCTGCCGGTAAGCCGACGGAATACCGACCCCGTTGTCGCGCACGCGCAACCTCGCCCATGCGCCCGCGTACTGATCCTCCGGCGCCCGGTCCGCGATGAGTGAAATCTCGCCGCCCTCGGGCGTGTACCGGATTGCGTTCGCCATCAAGTTGGACACGACCTGGTGAATCTTGTCCGCGTCGCCGTCGATCCGGGGGGCTTGCGACGTGTCCACGTGCACGTGCTGATCCTTCGCGGTAGCCAGCGGCGCCAGTTCCTGCACGACATCCTCGACGATGTCCCCAAGCGAACAGTTCGTTCGATACAAACTGATCCGGCCCGCTTCGATCCGACTGACGTCGAGCATCTCGTCGACCAGTCGCTTGAGTCGATTCGCATTGCGCCGCAGCGACGCCACGGGTTTCTCGAGTCCGGGGGGCAGCTTGTCGAACTTGCCCTCGACCATGAGGTCGAGATAGCCGACGATGCTCGTCATCGGCGTCCGCAGCTCGTGCGCCGCGATCGAAATGAACTCCGCCTTCATCATGTTCAGGCGTTTGAGTTCTTCGTTCTTGCGCCGCAGTTGCGCCTCCGATTCGGCCAGCGCGCGCGTGCGCTGGCGGACGATCTTGTCGAGGTTGGCGGTGAGCGCGCGCAGTTCGGCGTTGGCGCGTTCGAGCGCGGCACTCTTTTCCTCGACCTCCCGCGTGCGGCGCGCCACGATCTCCTCGAGCCGCGCCGCCGCCTCGAACACGGCAACCGGCGCGTCGGCCGTACCGCGCTCCGCCTTGTCGATCAGCGCATCGATCGTAGCGCGCGCGGCGGCAAGCTCCGCCTCGAGTTCTTCGACGCGGCGGCGAAGCCGATCGACGTCCGCCGACACCGGTGCGTCGCCGGCCGGCTCTGCCCGCGGTGGTCGCGCGCCGCGTTCAGCCATCGCTCCTCCCGAATGCGATCCCCGTGAGCGTATGATTGACGTGAAGCGTGTTGACCTGCTCGCCGAACGTGTTGAACCCCACCACCGGGTAGCGTGCCAGAATCGCGCCGAGCGCGTCCAGCGTGCCGTCTCGCATACACTCGAGATAGCGCCCGTAGCAGTTGAACGCGATCAATAGCTCCATCGGTGCGCCCAGCCGGTCGGCGGCGTCCGCGAGCGCCCGGTCGGTCGCCGTAAGAATGTCTCCCGGACGCATGGGGACGAGCACCGTACCGCGATCGATGCCGCACGCAAACCGCAGACAGTCGCCTTCGATGCCCATAACGGACCGCACATATGCGCGGCCGCCGACGAAGTAGCCGAACGGGTGCTTGCCCGCCAGCTCGTTGTCGAGCTGATCGCCGAGCCCCGTGATTTCGCGATACCGCGCGACCGCGGGTTTGCCGTCGAGTCCCGTGACCAGCCGCTCCGCCGGATCGGCGCCCGTGACGACGACCCTCCCCTCGCCCGGAATCATGTGCTCGCTCACGATGGGCACCATCGGCCCGTCCGACTCGATCAGCAGAATGAGCGCCGCGTCGGTGATCGCTTCGCCGCGGTACAAGATTCGCGCGGCGTGGCCGCCTTCGCCGGGCGGCGCAAGGTCCGCATCGTCACTCGCCGATCCGCCGACCAGCGTGAGCCACGGTACCGTCGCCCCCGCACCGGCAGCGAACAACTCTTCGCTCTTGCACCGCCAGTCGACCAAGCACAGCACGACATGCCGCGACGGCGTGAGCTCATCGGGCTGGCGGCCGAGGTCCTGCGCCGCGCGGCAGATCGCGCGATGGCCCGCCCGCAACGCGGCGGCGGAGATGCCGCTCGCGCAACCGACGCCGACGCGTAGCCGGCGCGACGCCACCGAGACCGCGACACATCGGCGCGTAGCGAATCCGAACGGGCCGATCTCGGCGATACTCGTACAGCCGTAGACCGGCACGGGATCGAGCGCACGCTGAAGTTCGCGGGCGATCGCGTGCGGATCGTAATGGCACGACGCAAATGCGAGCACGAACGCCGCGTCCGGCTGCGCGATCTGGCGCGCGATATCACGTGCCGCGCTTCGCTCATCCCCCCGTGCCGTATACCCCCGCCTCGCTCGCATCGACGCCGTCCCGCGATCACTATGCCAAAAATTTGCCCGACCGGACGTCGCAACGTTCTATAGGTACATGAACAAGAGCTGCAGCGCCTGTGGCGCGTCGTTTCGGCCGTCGTACGTCTATCAGCTCGCCGTTCGCGACGGCCAGCGCCTGTACTTTTGCAGCCTCGAATGCCGGCAGCGCGCGCTCGGCGCCGAGGGGTTTCGCGCCAAACGGGCGCGTAGGGTCGCGATTCTGAACCAGAAAGGCGGCACCGGCAAGACGACCACCGCGGTCAACCTCGCCGCCGGCGCGGCCGAGCGCGGCCACCAGGTACTGCTGGTGGACACCGACGCGCAGGGCAACGTCGGCGTGAGCTTGGGCATCGCCGGGGAACGCAGCCTGTATCACGTACTCGTCGACGGCGACGACCCCACCGACGTCGCGGTGCCGGTGCGCGCCGGGCTGGACGTCATCACGAGCAACGCGAGCCTCGCGGCGGCCGAGATCTGGCTCGCGCGGCAGAATCCCGCGACGCGCTCGCGCATCATGACGCATCGCCTCAACTCGATGAAGGTGTCGCGCACCTACGATTACATCGTGCTCGACTGCGGGCCGTCGCTGAACCTGCTCAACCAGAACGCGCTGAGTTACGCCGACGAGGTGGTCATTCCTGTCACGTGCGACTACCTCGCACTGGTGGGGGTCAAGCAGGTATTGCGCACCATCAAGGACATCGAGCGGCACCTTCACCACGCGGTCCGCGTGTCCGCAGTGCTGCCCACGTTCTACGACGGCCGCACGCGCCTCGCGCGCGAAGTGCTGGCTACGCTACAGGAGCACTTCGGCCACAAGTGCCTCGCGCCGATCCGCACCAACACGCGGCTGGCCGAGGCGCCGAGTCACCGCAAGACCATCTTTGAGTACGCGCCCGGCTCGCATGGCGCGAAAGACTACGCGCGCGTCGTGGACTGGCTCGTGCGCACACCGCAGATCGCGACGCACGGCGTCGCCGCCTGATCGGGGGCACGATGAAAGACGACAAGATCCTCAAGAACGACCCGCTGCGCGAGACGGACGAGATCCTGCGCGAGGAGTACTACGGACGCGCCGAAACCGCGGCCGAACCGCGCCGGCCGCGGCGAGCCCGACGGGCCAAGAAGCCAAAGCCGACCCACTACAAGGTCGTGTGCATTTCGCTGTACACCAAGGACATCGAGGAACTCGAGCGCAAAGTGGCCGAGCTCAAGCGGCGCGGCCACACGAAAGCCAACAAGAGCCAGCTCATCCGCTTCGCGCTGAGCCAGGTGGACATCGACAAGCTGCCCCCGCCCGTGTAACGTAGATCCGCCATGTCGGTGGCGGGAGACATCGACCTCGTCGAGGAGTACCGGGCCTACTTGGAACGCTTCGAGGGCATCGCCGGCCCCGGGGAATTCGGCCAGTTCATCAAGCACAATGGCCGACTGGTCAAGAAGATGCGCTACGACGAATTCGAGCCGAAGTACAACGAGTGGCGGGAGATGCTGTCGGCGTACAACGAAGCGATCGCATCGGGCGACACGATCAACGATCTCGTGGTGAAGATCCTGCGCGATCGCTCGTGCGAGCTGCTGCTCGACCCGCCCCCCACCGTGTAGCGCCCCGTCCGCGGTCCTCCCGTCGATCGCGCGACGGGCCGCTTCGTCGGTGGTGCGCGCGAACCGCCGGTCGCGCACACAGGGCCGGCGGCGCCGCACCGTCGCGAAAACGAGGGGGCCAGGAGCCTGAACAGGGACGCACCGGCTCCCGGCCCCCTCACAACCATCGATCGCACGCACCGCGGTCGCGGCGACTGAGGAGGAATGCGTCGTCTCGCGTCAGAACGTCTTGCCGAGCCCGACCGACACGGTGTGAACGACGTCCTTGCGCGATGCCTGCGTGGCGTTGTGCGTCCGCATCGAGCCGTCGGCTTGCCCCGCCCAGTCCGTGGTCGACTGGTAGTAGCGGTACGTGCCGACGAGCTGCAGATCCGGCTTCCATTGGTAGGTGAGCGCCGCAATCCCCCACAGAGCACTCACGCGCGACGTGGCGCCGTCTTCGAGCCCCGTCGTCTGCGTGCGCGACCCTCCGAGGAGATACGCCGCCTCGACGCTCACACCGATCTCCTTCGTGAGGCGCGGCGCGATCAACTTGCCGCCGACGGTGAAGCCCTTGAGCAACTCGCTCGGAAGCCGCGCGATGTTGACGTTTTCCGTGTCCTCGACGTTGTGAATCTTGAACTGGCTGTAGTGATACCCGGCGCGGCCGAACAGGGCGAGGCCGTCCTTGCGGCGGAAGCGGTAGCCGTAGCTGGCGCCAGCGTCAATCTCGTGCATCGTGAACGCGATGTCGGACACGTTGCCCATGCCGTCGTCGTAGCGGATGCCGGGTGCGGCGCGCGTGCCGCGATATTGCACGTCCGCGCCGATCAACCGCGTGTCGCTACCGCCGGCGTACAGCAGCTCGCCGTTGACCACGAGCGACGCGGCCGCCGAGGTCACCTTGTAGTTCGCGAGCGGTCCCTGGCCGTTCGACGCGAACGACATACCCAGTGCGGTGTACCCGAGTCCGCCATTTGCTCGGTAGCCCATGCGCGCGTACTCGTACGACGACTGGTCGTCGACCTCCGACGCTCGCACCCAGCCCGACTCGCCGTCTTCGTTTTCGACCTCGATCCAGTTGCCGCTGTCGCTACGGCCGAGGACGTACAGCCGATCGCCCTCCGCGGCGACGAACTGCATGTCGGCGCGCCGGCTGGGCCTGGCGAGCACCTCGGCCTCCTCGGCCGTCACGACGACCGTCGCGGGCTCGTCGCCGTCGCCATCGTCGTCGAACTCGTCGTCCTCCTCATCGAATTCGTCAACGTCGTCGGCACGGCGGGCGCGGCTGCGCCGGCTCGCGCGCGGCTCGTCTTCTTCGTCCCAATCGTCGTCTTCGACCGCGTCGGCGCCGATTCGATCTTCGGGCGCGCCGTCGGACCACCCCCTGCGCCGCGAGTCGCGCCCGTTGACGAACGACCGGCGGCGCCGCCGCTTGGTCGTCGACCGCGCCTTGCGCTCCGCAAGCTCGCGCACCGACGTGCGCGTCACCCACCCCGCCTGGCTGCCGACGCGGACCTTGATCCAGCGGCCCCGGCGGTCGAGGACCTTCATGGTCCGTCCCGGCGGCACCCGCTTGACGACGCGCGACTTCTCGCCCGGTCGCGACATGAGCCGGGTCGCGCGCGTAGTGCGCACGGACTCGGCGGATGCAGAACTCGGCGACAGCGCCGCCACGGCGGCGAACGCTGCAGCCACAATCGACATGTGGATGAGCTGTTTCATGGTGCGTCCCCTGTGCCCGCATGGCGGTACAACCGCCGTGCCAACCGCAACCCCCCGAAATGCGACAGCACCAACGGGGACCGCGGTCCCGAGCGACCGCGTCGGCCTGTGAATAACGCACCGAAACTCGGATGAAACTCCGGTTCGACCGAACACCCGGAGCCGGGACCGCCCTCCCCACCTCGGGAATCAGCTACGATGCGGCGAGCCGCCATGTCTCGCACCTTTGCACACACGTCCCGACCCGCTTCACGGCGTGCGTGGCTCGCCGTGGTCGCCGCTACCCTGGCCGCCGGCTGCGGCACCCAGAGCGAGAGCCAGAAGAAGGAAGAAGCGCCGCCGCCGGCGCCCGCGACCACGGCCGAATCGACCGCGAGCGCCGAGCCGGCCGACGCAGCCCCGGCCGCCGACACGGAAGCCGACCGCAAGCGCCTCGTCGACCGCGCACTCGCGCGCGTCCCCCAGATCGAAGAAGGCGTCGCCAAGCTGCGCGGGCGCCCGTTTCGCAGCCCGGTGCCGGCTGAATATCAGGACCAGGATGCCTTCCGCGCGTTCGTCCGCCAGGAAATCGCGCGCGAACTTCCGCCCGAAAAGAATCGCAACCTCGGCCGCGCGCTCGCCCACCTCGGACTCATCGACAAGCCGCTCGACCTGGCCAAGGTGGCGGAAGACGCGATGGTCAGTCAGGCCGGCGCCTACTACGACCCGAAACAGAAGAAGTTCTTCGTGGTCATGGTCCCCGGCAACGACATGATGCTCGACACCATCAGCTCGCACGAACTCACGCACGCACTGCAGGACCAATACTTCGACCTCGAACGGTTCTACTACGGCCACGACGGCGACGGCCCGCCCAAATACTCCGAAGACGAGCTGAACGCGCGCCGGTTTCTCGTCGAGGGTGAGGCCACCTTCGTGATGGTGGCCTACATGGCGTACGCGATGGCGAAGGTGAACATGCTTGAGCCCAAGCTCGTCGGCCAGCTCCGGCCGCAGATCGACCAGTTCGCCAACATGACGATCGATCAGCTGCGCGCGATGACGAAACAACAGGCAAGCGCGCTCGGCGAACTCGGCGACGACTTCAAACGGTCCATCGACGCGCTCGACAGCATCCCGCTGTATGTGCTCGTGCCGCTGTTGGCGTCGTATACCAAAGGAGTGTTGCCGGTGTACGAGGCCTACGTCGCCGGCGGCTGGGACGCCGTCGACGCGCTATACAAGAACCCGCCCGCATCGACCGAGCAGGTGCTGCACCCCGCCGACAAGCTCGTGCGAACGCGCGATGAGCCCGTGCACATCGCGCTGGCGGCCCCGCGCGGCGCCGCGCCGATTCACGAGGAGACGATCGGGGAGTTGGGCTGGCGCGTATACTTCATGCAGTGGCAGGCCGCCGATCCGGTCGGCGCCGCCGCCGGCTGGGACGGCGACCGGGTGGCAGTCTACGAGCGAGACGGCGCGCTCGTCGGTCTGATCGCGACCACGTGGGACACGAACGCCGACGCGAAGGAGTTCGCCGAGGCGTATATCGCATCGCTCGACAAGCGGTTTCCCGGGGCGGAGAAAGCCGACGCCCGCATCGTGACCACCGTGACCCGCCCCGACGGCGGCAAGGTGCTGGTTCAGCGCAAGGGCCAGCATGTGTTCATCGTCGACGGCGGGACCGAAGCGGACCTGAAGCTCGTCACGCGCGCCCGCATGAAGTGACATGCCGCGCGGCGCCGCGGAGGACGCGGGACCGCGGCGCCGGCGGTTCCGCAGCGGCCACGATGCCCTCCGCGCTCGGCCCCTCATCTCCGCGCGCTCGGCCCCCGGAGTCCGCCGCGAGAATGTGCGACCGCGGCCGCGCGCCTCCTTTCGCCCCTGGCGCCTCGCCGCGGCCGCCCGCACGTTCGACGCGTCGACCGCGACGTTCGCGGCCAGCGCGCCGCATTCCCATTCGTCGACGGCCGCTACCCGCGGAACAGCAACACGTACACGTCGTACAAAAAGTGCGTGTAGACCGCGTGTGACAGCGAGTGGAAGTAGAAGATCGCGCCGAACGCGGCGCCGGCCAGCGCCCGGTAGACGAACACGGGCAGCGTAAACGGGTCGCCGAGGGGGCCGACGTGGTGGGCGGCGGAAAACAGCAGCGACGATGCGACGAATGCGATCGCCGCGGCGACCCGGTGCCGCACGCCCATCGCCCGCAGCAGGTAGGCGCCGCCCGCCAGCAGGCCGAGGCGGAACACGAGTTCCTCGTGTACGCCCGCTCCCATCGCGACGATGAGGCGGGAGCCGAGACCGAGATCGCCAGTCGCGAGCAATCCGTCGAACCCGAGCAACCGCGTCATCACGAACACGATGAAGCTGCCGAGCGTGAGCGCATAGATCGCTGACAACAGCAACATCGGCATGAATGCACGCAAATCGACGGCGCGCCGGCGCCGCAGCCACCACAGCGCAGCCACGTACACGACCGCCAACGACAGGTTGACGACCACGTACCGGCCGCGGTCGCCGTCGACCGCGTGCAAAATCCACCCGGTCACGAAGTCGACGCCGTTGAGCGCCGGCGTAAACACGACGCCGAGCTCGTACCCGACGAACAACGGAAAAATGAACGCGAAGCTGGTCGCCAGGTCGCCCCGACCCAAGGGGCGCGAGCGGCGCGTGCGCGGCGTCATCGTCCTCTCCGGCCGCGGCGCGGACCGCGCGCCGGTCGGCGCTTGGACACGACGCCGCGCGCCCTGCGCGCCGCCTCGGGCGTGAACGCCGGCGGCCTCACCGTGGCGACGACAGCCGCATCCCAGTCCAGATACGTCGCCGCCACCCGTTGAACGTCCTCCGGCGTCACGGCGTCGATCGCCGCGGCGTACCGCGCGTACTCGTCGACGCCGAGCCCGTAGACTTCGTGGAAGGCCATCGCCGACGCGATAGCCGACCGGCGCTGCAACGCGATCTCGTGAGCGCCGACGAGATAGCGCTGCGCCCGCCGCAACTCGTCGTCGCTGACTTTGTCGTGGACAATGCGGCGCAGCTCGGATCGAATCGCCTCGTACGCTTGCTCGATCTTTTGTGGGCTACATGCGATGTAGATCGCGACGTACCCGGGATCGACGCCCTCGAACGACGTGGCGCCGACGCGGTAGGCCAGCCCGCGCCGATCGCGCAGCTCGACGAACAGCCGCCCCCCCTGCCCGCTGAGAATCGTGGTCAACACATCCAACGCATAGCGATCCGGATCGTCCACGGTCGTCCCCGGAAAGCCGACGACCATGTGCGCCTGCTGGCGGTCGAGGTACCCGTAGACCTCGCGCGGCCCACCGGACGAAGGCGCCGCTCCCGCTGCCGCGCGGGCCGGACCGCGCAGGCGACGCCTCGGTGCATCGCCGAACAGCTCGCGGACGCGCCGAAGAACACGCTCGGGGTCGACGTCGCCGACGACGACCAGCACCATGTCGCCGACCGGATAGCGGTTCCGGTAATAATCGACGAGTTGCTTGCGCGACAGCTTGGCGACGGATGCCTCGTCGCCGAGCACATCGAAGCGATACGGATGCCCCCGGAACAGCTCGGCCTGCAGCAGGCGAAACGCGACGTAGCTCGGGCTGTCGCTGCGGGCGGCGATCTCGTCGAGCAGTCGGCGGCGCTCGCGCAAGAACTCCGCGTGCGGCAGCGCGGGTGCGCGAATACAATCGGCCAACAGGCCGAGGCCCGCCTCCCAGTCGGCCGCGAGCCACTCGGCCCGCAACCCGAACGTGTTGCGTCCCGAAAACCCCGACAGAACTCCCGCCATGTCGTCCACGCGGGCGGCGAGCTGTTCGGCCGACAACTCGCCGCACCCGCGCGTGATCAGCGCCGCGAGCAGGTAGTTGATGCCGTTGTTGCGGGCTGTCTCCGCGCGTACGCCCCCGAGCCACACCGCGCGCATCGCGACGATCGGCACGGTCGCATCGCGGCGAACGATGACGCGCAGACCGTTGGGCAACACGTCACGGACGACTCCGGAGGCAAACGCGATCGGCGCGGGCGGTGCGTACGACTTCGCTGCGCGCGCGGCGGCTTTGCCGACGGCCGCGATGAGGCGCGCCCGGCGCGCGTCGCGGCCGCGGGCGGTCGCGAGCCGGCCGCCGGAGGGCAGCAGCGCCGCAACCGTGGCGTTGTCGGGGCGCAGGTAGCGCGCCGCCGCCGCGCGCACGTCGGACGCGGTCGTCCGCGCGACGCGGTCGAGATACTCGCGCTCGAACTCGGCGCGGCCCGCGACCCGTTCGTAGAAGCCAAGTTTGCGCGCAGCTCCCTGCGCGGTCTCCTCCTGATAGATTGCGTCGGCTTCGATCACACGTCGCGCCTTGTCGATCTCGGCGTCGCCGATCGGCTCGATCGCGAGGCGAAAGACCTGCACCAGCGCCTCGTCGAGTGCGGCGCCGATCGTCGTCGGCGGCACCGTCATCCCGACGACGAACAACCCAGGATCGCGCAGCGAGTGGGCGTAGGCGTACGCGCTCGTCGCCAGTTCTCGCGCACGCCGCACGCGGGCGGTCAACCGCGACGATTCTCCCTGGCCGAGCACGACCGCGAGCACGTCGAGCGCTGCCGTATCCTCACTGCGCAGCGCCGGGATGTGAAAACCGACGGCGATCTGCGCCTCGCGCACGTCCTGCGTGACGACCGCGGCGCGCGGCCGCGTCTGCGCCGGCTCGCGCACGCGCCGCCGCGGCAGCGCTCTCCCGGGCAGGTCGCCGAACGCGCGGCGGACAGCGGCGCGCACGCCGCCGGGGTCGAAGTCGCCGGCGACGACGAGCGTGACGTTGTTGGCGACGTACCAGGTGCGGAAGAACTCGAGCAACCGCTCCCGGCTCAGAGCGCGTACGGATGCGTCCGTACCGATGACGGGCCGGCCGTAGGGGTGACGTACATAGGCGGTCGAAAACAGCGCCTGCGCGACACTACGTCCCGGATCGTCGGCGCCCTGTTTGATTTCCTCGAGGATCACCTCACGCTCGAGCTCGAGTTCGGCGGGGTCGAAGGACGAGTGCTGCAACGCGTCGGACATCACGTCGAGTCCAACGTCGAAGTCGCGGCTCGCAACCACGACGTGGTAGACGGTCTGATCGAACGTCGTCCACGCATTGATCTCACCGCCCGCGCCCTCGACGTCCTGCGCAATCTCGCCGACACCGCGGCGCGCGGTCCCCTTGAACAGCATGTGTTCGAATACGTGCGCGATGCCGTACTCGCCTTCGACCTCGTCGGCCGACCCGACACCGACCCACGCCTGCAGCGCCACCACGGGTGCCGCGCAGTTCGGAGCCATCAACAGGGTGAGGCCGTTGTCGAGCCGGTCGCGCAGCACGTCGCTCCCGTGTACCCCAGCGAGCGCTGCCGTCGCCATCGCCGCGCACAAAAACTGCACGTCGCCACGATCCTAGCCCGGATCGCGACGGCACGCCGGCGGCCGGGTCGCGGGCGATCGGCGGCGCCGGCCGACCGCGTTCGGCTGGATGCCCGCGCGCGGACGCGGCCACTGGCGACAGCGGACAGCGCACCGCGGGCCGACGTCGCGGCGCTCCGCGCGCCTCGGAACATCACGGGCCTCTGCGGCGGCGTCCCCGCCGCGGTCCGGCCGGCTGTACGGCGCGGATCGCCCACGCGTGACGCCCGGAGCGCGCGGCCGCGCGATGCTGGCGCGCCGCTTGCGTATGGTGCTGCGCATGCCTCGAATCCGCACGGTTACGGGTCGCGTGCGTTGCTTTCCGCAACGCATTGTGACGGCCGCGATCGCCGCCGCGGCCGCCGGCTGCGCGGCGACGGCGCTCGGATGTGGCGACGCCGGCGACGCTGGCCCCGCCGATGCCGCCGCTGCGGCGCCCGACGCGGGCGCGCCGCACGCCGACGCGGCGCCGGCCGATGCGACCGGCGCGGATGCGGGCGCGGATGCCTGTCCCGCAGGTCCCGCGGGGCTCGACTGCCTGTTCGCCCAGTGGGACGACGTGACGCACGCCTGCGGCGCCGGGCGCGTCGCGGCGCTGCGCGCCTCGCTCGAAGCGCGTCGCGGCGCGCTGCCGGTATGGCACGCCGGCCGGGCGCTGTTCGCCAGCTTCGGGCGCGCGGTCGCGGTGGCCGGCGAGTTCAACGACTGGGACGCGACGGCGCTGGCCACCTCCCGTGTGTGCGACACGGACCTGTTCGCCGTCGAGGCCGCGATCCCCTCCGGTCGCTACGAGTACAAACTGGTCGTCGACGGCACGTGGCGCCTCGACCCGGAGAACTGGGCGTTCGCGTACGACGACTTCGACGGCAACCCTGACCGGCGAAACTCCGTCCTGAACACGTACGACTCCGGCGTGGGACACCTCGTCCAGCCGCCGACCCCGGTCTGTTCGGACGCGCTGGGCAATTGTCGCGCGCTCACCGCCTATCTGCCGGCCGGCTACGGCGACCCGGCGAACGCCGACCGCCGCTACCCGGCGTTGTTCATGCACGACGGCCAGAACGTGTTCGACGACGCGACCTGCTGCTTCGGGTTCGGCGGATGGAACGTCAACGTCACGCTCGACGACGAGATTGCCGCGGGTCGCGTCGCCCCCGTGATCGTCGTCGGCGCCGACAACGGGCTCGGCCAGCGCAACGACGAGTACGGCTGGCCCGAGGCCGAGGGCGGCCTGCGCGCGACGTTCATGCAGTTCCAGGTCGAGGTCGTCCAGCCGACGGCGGCGCAGTACTGGCGGATCGACGCGAACCGCGTGTACACCGCGGGCTCGTCGCTCGGCGGCAACATCGCCCTGCACCTGGCGTTCGCATACCCGGACGTGTACGCGGGCGCGGCGTCGCTGTCCGGGGCGCTGTGGCCCGGCGAGGACACCGGCGCCTCCGCATTCGACGCCCTGGCGGCCGCCGGCAAGGTGCCGGTCGCCCTGTATCTCGACCACGGCGGCGACGCGACGTCCGGCGGCGACAACTACGCGATCAACGTCCAGATGCGCGACCAGCTCGTCGCGGCCGGGTGGCGCCTGGCCACGTCTCCGGACTGCGGACCTCCAGACGACGACGCGCTGTGCTACTTCCACGACGTCGGAGCCGCACACAACGAGTTGGCGTGGCGCGCGCGGTCGTGGCGGTTTCTCCGGTTTTTGTTTCCTCCGGCGCCGTAGGCGGCTCGCGTCAGCGCCACTGCGCGCGAAGGCGCGCGGCGACGTCTACGCGCACGCCGGTGTTGCCGTGCTCGTCCGCCGCGCGCCGCGGACCGTAGGCGATCGACTCGAAGTGCGCCCTCACCGGCTCGGCCAGAAACCGCGACACGGGCGTGTACACGTGCCGGTCCGTGCCTCGCGCCGGATGGCGCACGAAGAAGCGATGCGGATGGATCACGTACAGCGCATCCCGCGCCCGCGTCATCGCGACGTACAGAAGCCGCCGCTCCTCTTCGATCTGCTCCGGGTCGCCCGTCGCCATGTCGGAGGGAATGCAGCCATCGGCGGCGTGGATCACGTAGACGACGTCCCACTCCTGCCCCTTGGCCGAGTGGATCGTCGACAGCACGAGGAAGTCCTCGTCCAGATGCGGCGGACCCGCCTCGTCGCCGGTCGCCTCGGGCGGGTCCAGCGTCAGGTCGACCAGGAATCGCTCGCGCCCCGGGTAGTTGCCGGCGATGTGCTCGAGCTGTTCGAGATCCCCGCCGCGCGCGACGGCGTGGTCGTACAGGCGCTCGAGGTGCGGCTCGTACCAGGCGCGCACCGCGCCGACCTGCCCCGGCCACGCGGCGCGACCGCCGGCGAGGTCGGCGAGTAGTCGACACAGCGCCGGCCAGTCGGCCGCGGCCGCCGGCGGCGGCGAGAACCCGGCGAGCGCCGCCAGGTCGAAACCGGCCGCCGCGACGTGACCGAGCGCCCGCTGCGCGAGCGCCGGGCCGATCCCCGGCAGCAGTTGCAGCACGCGGAACGCGGCCACCTCGTCGCGCGGGTTCTCGGCCCAGCGCAGCACCGCAAGCAGATCCTTGACGTGCGCCGCCTCCAGAAACTTGAGGCCGCCGTACTTGACGAACGGGATGTCGCGCCGGCCCAGCTCCACCTCGAGCGCGTCGCTGTGATGCGACGTGCGAAACAACACGGCTTGGCGGCGCAGGTCGATCCCCTCTTCGCGATGCGCGAGCACGCGGTCGACCACGAAATCGACCTCGGCGTTTTCGTCTTCGGCGGTGACGAGCACGGGCCTCTGCGCCGACGGCCGCGTCGAGTGGAGGTTCTTCGCGAACCGGTGCGCCGACTGGGCGATCACCGCGTTGCACGCGGCGAGAATCGGCTGCGTGGATCGGTAGTTGTGCTCGAGCGTGACCACGTGCGCCGGCGGATCGAAGCGCGCCGGAAACTCGAGGATGTTGCGGACGGTCGCCGCGCGAAACGAGTAGATCGCCTGCGCGTCGTCCCCGACGACCGTGAGCCCCCGCCCGTCCGGGCACAGCGCCTCGAGGATCGCCGCCTGCAGCGCGTTCGTGTCCTGGTACTCGTCGACGAGGACATGATCGAACCGCTCGCGAACCCGCGCCGCGAGCGCCGGCTCCTGCATCAGGTGGTACCAGTACAGCAACAGGTCGTCGTAGTCGAGGACGTGTCGCGCCTGTTTGGCGTCCACGTACGCGGCGAACAACCCGCGCAATTCCTCCTCCCATTGGCTGCACCACGGGAACGCGCGCTCGAGATTGTCGGCGAGCGACCGTTGCGTGTTGACCGTTCGCGAGTAGATCGCCAGGCACGTCGCCTTGCGGGGAAACCGCCGCGCGGTGCGCGCGAGGCCGAGCTGGTTGCGGACGATGTCCAGCAGGTCGGCGGCGTCACCGCGATCGAGCACGGTGAACGCCGGATCCAAGCCGACCGCGTCCGCGTGCGCGCGCAACAGTCGGTTGGCGATGGCGTGGAACGTGCCGGACCACACCAGATCGCGCGCCCCCGGCGCCCCGCTGCGCCGCGCGCGCGCCAGGATGGCCGCCGCGCGCCGCGTCATCTCCGCGGCCGCCCGGCGCGAGAACGTCAACAGCAAGATGCGGCGCGGGTCGGCGCCCGACGCGATCAGGTGCGCGACCCGGTGGGCGAGCGTCGTCGTCTTGCCGGTGCCCGCCCCGGCGATGACGAGCAGCGGACCGTCGCCGTGACACACGGCGGCGCGCTGCTGCTCGTTGAGACCGTCCACGGGCGGCGCGACACCGGCGGGCACCTCGCGATACTAAACAGCCGGCCAGTGCTGGACAAGATTTCAGCGCCAGTTTCCGGCCGGGGACCGCGCGCGCCGGGCACCGTCGCCGCCCCTCGTCCCGGGATGGGGGCGGGAATTGTCTCGATTGCAGCGAAACCGGCCCCGCCCATGCCGTACGATCGCCCGCGATGGCACATGGCGGTCGGCTCGCCAGAGCAGCTCGGCGCGCAGCGGCTTGGTACGTCGCGACCGCCGCCGTGCTCGCGCTGCCCGCGTCGATCGTCGACGGAGTGCTCGTGGCTCGTGCCGACGTGCCCCCGCGAGCGGCGGTAGTCGCGGGCCTCGCGGCCGGCGCCCTCGGGGCCCTTGCCGCGGTCCCGGTGGCACTCGCGCTTGCCGCTGGCGCGGCGGCGTTGACCCCTCTGTGGCCTCGCCTGCGATGGCCGCTGGTCATCCGGTTCGCGTTGGGAGCAGCGCTCGCCGCGTGGCCGGCGTGGCACATCCTCGACCCACCGCGCCGCCTCATGCGCGACGCCTACGTCCTGCTCGTCGTCGCGATCGCCGCCGTCGCCGGCACCGCCGCGTTGCTTGCGGCCGCGCGCCCGCGCGCGTTGGCCGCCGCCACCGCGGCCCTCCTCGCCATCGCGGCCGCCGCATTCGACGTGTGGCTCGCCACGACCATGTACTTCGAACTACACGCGATCGCGCACGGAGTCATGGCGGCCGCCGCCATCGCCGCCGTGTCCGCGTGGCCCCCGCGACTTGCTCGGATGCGCGGCGGTCGCCTCGCCGCCGCGGTCGTCACTATCGTCGTCGCTTCTGCCGGCACGGTCGCCGTCGCCGACGCCCTGGATCCCGGCTGGCGCTCCGCGTCGCTGCGCCACGGCCGCCACGCGACACGTCTGGTGCGCGCGCTGCGCGCGTTGGTCGACCGCGATCGCGACGGCTACTCGCCGATCGCATGGGGCGCGGACTGCGACGACGGCGATCCCGCGCGGCATCCGCTCGCAGTCGACCCACCGGGCGGTGGCGACGCGAACTGCAACGGCGTGGACCCACCCGCCGATCCCGGCCCGGAGGCATTCGGCCTTGCTCGGGCGGCGGGTGCGCCGGCCGCGAAGCCGGGCGACATCGATCTTGTCGTCCTCCTGACCGTCGACACGCTGCGCGCGGACGCCGCGACAGCCGAGTTGATGCCGAACCTCGTCGCGCTCGGCGCCACCGGAGCGTGGTTTCCTCGCGCGGTGGCAGCCGGCAGCGCCACCCGCATTTCGCTTCCGCTCATTCACCGCCCCGCCGACGATGCCCCGGCTGCGGCTGCAATCCTCGAGCGCGCCGGCATCCACACCAGCGCGATCCGTGCCGACGGCGGCGATGCGTCAGGGCTCGGCTTCGGCGACGTCACGTACGTCAATGCGGACGCATTCGCGATCACCGACGCGGCGATCGAGCGCATCCGTGCCGCCGGCCGCCAGCCGCACATGGTGTGGGCGCACTACATCGATCCGCACGCCCCCTATCGCATGCACCCCGACGATCCGCCCGGCGCGCGCACTGACCTGCCTCCGGCGTATCAGTCAGAGGTCCGCCACGTCGACCGCGCGATCGGGCGCCTCGTCGACTTCCTCCGCGCGGACAGCCGCCTCGAACGAGCCGCGATCATCGTAACCGCCGACCACGGAGAGGGGTTTGGCGAGCAGGGCTACTTCGGCCATACGCGCAGCGGCTATCACGTCGTCCTCGCGGTACCCGCCGTATTCGTCGCACCCGGGATCGCACCGGGACGGTATGGGCAGCTCGTAACGCATCGCGACCTCCCGGCTACCCTGCTCGGCGCGTTCGGACTCGACGCGGAAGCGAGGGCGGCCGAGCGGTTCGGACGCAGCTGGTGGCGGCTCCGTGACGCGCCGACAGCGCCGCTGCATCGCTTCGTCGTCGCGCGCAGCGCGCGGTTTGCCAGTGGGCGCGAAAGGGACGAACCGCTGGCAATTCTCGTCCGGGACGACGGCTGGAAGCTGGTCGCGAGCGTCGAGGAGCGGTTGTTGGAGCTACACCATGCGCGCGACGCGCCCGCGCGCGAGATCGACCGCATCGCCGAGCACCCCGCCGTCGCGCGCGAGCTGTGGCGCGCGCTTGCGCTGGCCCTCGATGTCGACCGCTGGCCGCGAGCCGATTGACGCC
>RFGE01000168.1 GCA_003696105.1 Deltaproteobacteria bacterium
CTGCGCGGCGCGGCCGCGCCGTCGCGTCATCCGCCTCGCCGGGGCTCGCGGGTGGCCAGCAGTCGGTGAAGGCTCACGTCGAGCTGGCTGCGCACGAGGCCCACGCACGACTCGACCGAGGCGCTCGGGTCGCGCCGGTGCAGCGCCGCGCGCAGCGCGTCGACCAGGTCGGCGCGGGCGCGGACCAGCCGCCGCGCCGCCGTCGCGCGATGGCACCCGAGCCGCTCGGCGATCGTGTCGATCGACAGCCCGTCGACGACGTGCCACCGCAGCAGCCGCCGCCGGTCGCCGTCCAGCTCGGCGACCGCGTCGGCGAACGCCGCGCGCACGACGCCCGCGAGTTCGCGCCGAAAAAACGACAGCTCCGCGTCGGCGCGGTCGCCGGCGACGTGCGGCTCGTCGTCGCCGGCCGGCACCTCCACCTGGCGGGGGCGCGCCGCGCGCGCCGCGTCGATGCACAGCCGCGTCGTCGTGACCCGCACCCAGTTTTGCAAAAATCCGCTGCCGTCGTAGGACGCGATGCGCGGCGGCCGCGCGGGTCCGGCGCCGACCAGTAGCCGCTCGCGTACCGCCTGGCCGAGGTCGTCGCGGTCCGCGGCCGAGCGCGCAAACCGCGCCACCACGCGATCGATGTCCCGCCCGAACACGCGCTCGAACGCGTCGACCGCTCCCGCAACGCCGCGCGCGCACGCGACGGCCAGGTACAGGTCGGCGGCGCGCAGGCGGGCCAGCGCCGCGCGCGGGTCGGCGGCCACACCGATGCGCTCCGCGATCGCCGCGACGAACGCCTCCGGTGCCAGCTCGAAGGAGCCCGCCCATGCGGCGGCGGCCACCTCGTGCGCGACGGCGAGCTGGTCGGCGAGCGCGTCCCACGACGCGAGCGCCGCCTGGCCGTCCGGCGCGACCGCCGACAACAGCGTCGTCGACAGCGACGTGGCGGCATTCGCCATACGCCAATTCGTAGCCCGGATGGCGCACCGGCGCCAGCGTCCGCGCCGCCGGCTACAGTAGGTGGGTCGCCAACTCGGCCAGCGCCGACCGCTCCCCCTTGGTGAGGGTGACGTGGCCGGACAACTTCTCGCCCTTGAACCGCTCGACGACGGTGGTGAGGCCGTTGTTGGTCGAATCGATGTACGGGTTGTCGATCTGGTAGGGGTCGCCGGTGAGCACCACCTTGGCGCCGTCACCGGCGCGCGTGATGATCGACTTGACCTCGTGCGGCGTGAGGTTCTGCGCCTCGTCGATGATCATGTAGACGTTTGGCAGCGAGCGCCCCCGGATGTACGTGAGCGGCTCGATCTCGATGAAGCCGAGGTCGACAAGTTCGGCGTAGCTGCGGCCCTGGCGCTTTTCCGTCCGGCCGAGGCCCATCAGCAGCTCGATGTTGTCGAAGATCGGCTGCATCCACGGGTTGAGCTTCTCCTCGATGTCGCCGGGCAGGTAGCCGATGTCGCGGCCCAACGGAAAGATCGGCCGGGACACGAGCAGCTTCTGGTACCCGCCCTCCTCCACCGCCCGCTGCAGCCCCGCCGCCAGCGCCAGCAACGTCTTGCCGGTGCCGGCTTTGCCGACCAGCGTCACGAGCTGGATGTCGTCGTTCAGCAGCAGGTCGAGGCAGTAGTGCTGCTCCTTGTTGCGCGGCCGGATCCCCCACACGCCCTCGCGCAGCTTGCGGATCGGCACGATGTCGATGCCGTCGAACCGGCACAGGGCCGAGTGGCCCGGGTTGTCCGCGTCGCGCAACAGCACGTACTGGTTCGGCACCAGGTCGTGGTCCACCTGGTCGCCGGACAGCTTGCCGTCGGCGTAGAACGCGTCGATCAGGGCGCCGTCGACGTCGAGTTCGGCCGTGCCGGAGTACAGCTCGCTGATCGAGATGCGCTGCGCGTCGTAATCGACGGTGTGCAGGCCGAGCGCATCGCCGCGGATGCGCATGTTGACGTCCTTGGTGACGAGGATCGTCTTGATCGACGGGTCCTCGTCGCGGACCTCGAGGGCGACGGCCAGGATGTTGTTGTCGGCGCGCGCCGAGCCCTGCAGCGGTTCGGGCAGCTCGCCGTGGCGGAACGCGACGCGAATCGTGCCGCCGTTGGGCAGCGCGACCGGATGCGACAGCCCCCCGTTGGCCCGGTGCGCGTCGAGCTGGCGGGCGACCTCGCGCGCGTTGCGGCCGAGCTCTGACTGGTCCTTCTTGAAGTTGTCGATCTCCTCGAGGACGTAGATGGGGATGATGACGTGGTTGTCCTCGAACCGGTACATCGCGGCCGGGTCGTGCAACAACACGTTGGTGTCCAGAACGTAGTTTTTCGTCGCCATGGTGAATTGGGTCGGCTCCGGCGACCATCGCGCGCCCGTCTGACATTGACGCGCGGGCGGGCGTCGACGCGCGAGCGGCCGGAGCGGACGCAGGCCCCCGGCTCAGCCGGCGCGACGCTGGCGGGCAGCGACGAATTCGCGGTAGGTCACCACCCGGTTGCGGCCGCTCTCCTTGGCCCGGTACAGCGCCATGTCGGCGCGCTCGATCAGGTCCTCGCGCCGGTCGGCGTCGTCCGGAAACATCGCGACGCCAAACGACATCGTGACCTGAAGCGGCCCCTTTTCGGTATCGACGACCTGCGCGGCGACGTCCTGGCGGATGCGGTCGGCGAGCCCGACCGCCCCCGCCTCGTCCACCGCCTCGAGCAGGACGACGAACTCCTCGCCGCCGTAGCGCGCGACCACGTCGATCTTGCGCACCGCGGCCCCGAGCACCTGGGCGACGCGGCGCAGGACTTCGTCGCCGACCGGGTGGCCGTACGTGTCGTTGACCTTCTTGAAGTGGTCGACGTCGGTGAGCAGCAAGCCGACCTTGTGACCGTGACGGGCGGCGCGCTCGATCATGTCGGCCGCGCGCTCCTGGAACGTCCGGTGGTTCATCAGGCCGGTGAGCCCGTCGGTCGTCGCCATCGTCTCCATCTTGCGGTACATGCCGGCGTTCTGCAGCGACACGGCGACCTGGTTGGCGATGATGCCGAGCATGTCGCGCACGTCCTTGCCGAACCGGCCGCGCTCGGCCGACGCGAGCGTGAACGTGCCGATCGCCTCGTCCGCGCACAGAAGCGGCAGCACCAGCAACGACTCGACTCCCTTGAGCTTGATCTTCTTCGTGAAGATCGGCGTCGTCGCGTCGCGCGGCGCGCCGCTGGCCGGCAGGTAGTGCTTGTTCTTGACGACCATCGACGCCAACCCCGCGTTGTCGCGGAACTCGAGCCCCGCGATGCCGACGGTGCCGATTCCGCTGCCGGGTTTGACCCGCACGTCGGCGATTCGGTGGCGGCGGCGCTCGCGATCGTACAGCGCGATCGCCATCAGATCGGCGTCGACGATCGCCGCGGCCGCGTCGAACGCCGTGTCCATGACCTGCTCGGGGGTGAGCGCGCGGCACAGCATGTCCGACGCGCGGAAGAACTGCTCGAGCTCGTACTTGCTGCGCTCGACCGCGATGAACACCTGTTCGGATTCGATGGCGCGGACGAGTTGCTCCGTCGCCCCGTGCAACAGCTCGCACGCCGCGTCGTCGAACGGCTCGGGCCGATCGGCGCACAACACGCCGCGCAGATGCGGGCCATCCATCACCGGCACCGCGACGAACGCCGCCGGCCGCTCGGGCAGCTCGTAGTAGGGCAACTGGCTCGACTTGACGGCCGGCAGCGCGATCGCGGTTCGATCGCGCACGACCGCGCGCAGCGGGCCGCGCACGGGCACCACGCGCCGCTCGGTCACGGCGTCCGACTCGGACACGAGTTCCTTGATCTTGAACTGCTCGCCGGTCGCGTCGAGCCACAGCAGCGCGGTGGTGCGCGCGCCGAGCGCGCGTTGCACCAACCCGAGCGTGTAGAACACCGACGACCGCAGCGCCTCGACCGCGCCATCGGCCAGCTTGCGCTCCTGGTCCGTGCGCGACCGCGGCGCGCGGCTGTCGGGGCCGAGCGCGGCAGCGATCAACCGGTAGTCGCGCGCCTCCTCGCGCAGCGCGCGCACCTCGGCGGCGAGGCGCTCGGCCCGCACGGCGCGCTGGCGGCGCAACAGCCCGCGCACGAACAGCGCGTGCGCCGCGGCCGACGCGCCGATGAATCCGACGTGCAACGCGGCGGCTGCGGCCGCGCCGGCACCGCCCGGCCCGCGCGCGTACGCGGCCGCCTCGAGCGCGATCGCGCCGACGACCGTCGCCCACGCGGCGGGGGCGGCCTGGAAGCTGACGCTGAACGCGATGACGCCGTACAGCAGCGGGTAGGCCGGAGACTGCGCGCCTCCGGTGGCGGCGATCACCGCATAGTTCCCGGCCGCCAGCGCGAGGCCGAGCTGGACGTCGATGAGCGCCGGCGCCGCGCGCAGCAGGCGCGACACGCGCTGGGCTCGGGCCGACGGCTCGACGAAGCGCAGCCGCGCGCTCACCGACGCGATCAGCAGCGCGACGATGCTCGCCGCGAGCATCACCGCCGCCGCGGGCGGCTCGTCGCGCGCCCCGCCGTCGAGACCGCCGGCCGCGACCGCCGCGCACGCCGCGAGCGACACCACCGCTCCGCCGCCCACCCGCAGCGCGCGCTTGAGCGTGCGCCGCTTCACCGCACCTCCCCGGCCGCGCGCGGCTCGATCTGGATCGCGATCTCGTCGGGCCGCAGCATCCCCAACTCGTCGCGGGCGACGTCCTCGACCGCGCGCGGGTCGGCGCGCAGCCCGTCGATGTCCCGGCGAAACTCCGCGTTCTGCTCGGCGAGTTCGCGCTGGCGCGCGCGCGTCCGCTCCAGTTCGGCGCGCATCGCCGCGACCGTGCGCGCCGACGCCGGGTCGAGCAGCCGGTACGGGACGTACGCGAGGGACGCGGCCAGGGCGGCGGCCAGTCCGACGCGCGCGGCCCACCGCCTTGCGCGGGGCGACGGCGACGACAGGATGCGGCGCACCCTTCGACCATAGGGGGTGCCGCCGCGCCGCGCGAGTTTTTGACCCCGCCGGCGTGAGTCCATGCGGTACCCTCGCGTGTCGGCTGCCGGGAGGTGGCCGCGGGAGTGGACGTTGATACGCAAATCTCGACACTTGGCGTGGCTCGCGGCGCTCGCGGTCGGCGCGCACGTAGGTGCATGTGGGAGCGACGGCGGCCCGACCGGGTCGGTCGATCTGGTGTGCGGCGCCGGCGCGTCCGGCACCCTGACCGCGCAGACCCCGGTCGAGGTCGCCGGACCCGACGCGCACGATCTCGCGGGAGCTGCGGTCGCGGCGTCGGACGGTGCCGTCGCGCCGGACGACGACGTGACGATCGCGTGCGCGGGCGACATCGCACCCGCCGGGTTCACGCCGCTGGGGCCGGCGGTCGCCTTCGGACCGGCCGGCGCGGCCTCCGACCGACCGTTCACGTTCACGCTCCCCTACAAGGCGGCGCGGCTGCCGGCCGGCGCGACCCGCCGCCACGTGCGCATCGTCGCGCGCCGCCACGTCGGCGACGGCACGCCGTTCTTTGCGCCGGTGACGAACATGGCACACGACGAAACCGACCCGTTCGCATCGCGCGTGACGTTTCGCGCGCACGAGTTGGCCACGTACCAGGCCGTCGTCGCCGACGACGCCGGCCGCTCGGTCGACCGCCGCTACACGTTCCGCGCGATCATGGGCGTGTCGATGGGCGGCAATGCGGCCGTCCGCATCGGGCTCAAACACCACGACGAGTTCGACCTGATCGGCACGCTCGGCGGCGATCCCGGCATGTCGACCGCGTACCTCGTCAACCTGCTGCAGGAGTACCTGTTCGGCGGCTTCTGCACGGCGGCACACGAAGCGGCGGGGATCGGCGCCGTCG
Organism: Deltaproteobacteria bacterium; assembly: GCA_003696105.1. NCBI lineage: Bacteria > Pseudomonadati > Myxococcota > Myxococcia > Deltaproteobacteria bacterium. Next base: position 5,831 of record RFGE01000168.1, read on the forward strand.
GCACCCTGTGCATCGATCAGCAGCGCCCCGTGTTCTCCGACCAGTTCGAGCGCCGCCAGGACTTCGAGCACATGCTGTACGAGGCGGGCGAAGGCACCGGGCTGACGTTGCGGCGCGAGCTGTACATCCGAGGCTTCCGCGACATGGCGCGCGCCTTCGGCAACCCGGCGCTGTACAACGCCGACAATCCGTACACGCCGCCGGGCGTGCCGCTCGACTACATCCGCACCGCCGACCGCTGTGGCGCCCCCATCGTGCTCACCGAGTTCTACGATCGCGAGTTCAATCCCGATGGCGCCAAGCCGGTCATCACGTTTTGCGACGGCGGCGATTCGCCGGCGCTCGGCATCGGCGTGTTCGACCCGGGCCTGCCGCAGGACAACCCATTTGAGCCGCTGCTCGCGGTCGATCTGAACGAAAATGGCGTGCGCGACGCCGGCGAACCGGTCATCGTCGATCCGTACGAGCCGTTCGCCGACGTCGGCACCGACGGGCTCGCGGACCCGGACGAGCCCGGCTACGACCCGGTCGCGAACCCCGACCCGAACGGCGACGACTACCACTGGCAGCGCAATCCGCTCGGCACCGAGGGCAACCTGGATCGGGACGATGGCGAGCCGTTCGAGGACGTCGGCCTCGACGGCGTCGCCGGCACCTGCCAACAGGGAGACGGCCCCAACTGCTACGACTACGGCGAGGGCGACGGCGAGTGGACGCGCAACCCCAACCAGGCGATGTGGCTGGAGACCGATGCGGCGTACATGCTCGGGCAGATGACCGCGCAACAGCGCGCGCGGATCAACATCTGGGCGGACGCCGGAATCCGCGACTTCCTCAACAACGCGGTCACCAACAACATGGGTGCCGCCCAAATGATCGCTGCGTACGGGTTGCCGATGCGCATCTACGATGGCTTCGCGCCGCTCGCCGGCGCGCCCAACGACGCGGTATACGACTTCGCCAAGGTCGACTGGTCGTCGATCCCGGCCAACGGCTACGTGCGCTACGGCGATCCCGACGCCACCGAGGACCAGATCCTCGCCGGCGACGGGCGCCACGTCGGCACCGCGCTACAGCTCGTCAACCGCATCACCACGATGTTCTACTGGTTGCAAGCGCAATGGCCTGGCGGCGACCGCAGGCCAGCGTCGGCCGGTCAAATCCTCGAGGACCTGTCGTTCGTGTCGCCGACGACGGGCCGCGAGACTCCCTATTCGCTGTTCTTGCCGCCCGGCTACGACGACAACCCCGACTTGACCTACCCGGTCGTCTATTTCCTGCACGGCTACGGCCAGTCGCCCGAGGATCTCGTGCTCGCGTCTGCGCTGTTCGAAAACTACATGACGAATCCCGACTGGCCCGAGGCGCAACGCTTCCAGAAGCTCATCATCGTGTACGTCGACGGGCTGTGCCGGCCCAAGCGCAACGGCGTCCCGGTCGACCCGGACGGCGATGGCTGCGAGCGCGGTACCTGGTACACCGACGCGCCGCTCGGCGGTCCGGCGCAGATGGAGACCCACCTGTTCGAGCTCATCGACTACATCGAGGCCCACTACCGCACGCGCCCGCCGGAAGTCCTGCCGTACACGCCGTGACGCCGATCGCGCGCCGGACGCGCCTACGGGGTCACGATGCTCACGCCGGCGCCCGCGAGCGCCCACACGCGGCCGAACCGATCGATCGCGAGATCGCGGACGTCGTCCGACAGCAGCCCGCGCCGCCGATCGAGCCGGCGAACCCGCGCGCCGTCGTACACGGCCAGTCCGCGCGGCGTCGCCATCCACAGCCGCCCGTCGGCGCCGACCGCGACCGCGTTGACCGCGCGCTGCAGCGGCCGCGGCGCCGACCACCGCTCGCCGTCGAACACGCCGACACCGACCCCGGTCGCGGCAAACACGATGCCGCCGGACGTGACCGCGATCCCCCGCACCAGTTCGCTCACCAGCCCGTCGCTTTCGCCGTAGACGCGAACGTCGCGGCCCGCGATGCGCACGGCGCCCTCGAGCGACGCGAGCCATACTTCCTGGTCGCCGAGAAACGCGATGTCGTTGGCCGTGATCGGGATCGGCAGCACGCCGCGCGCCAGGTCGGTCGCGTCGCGACTGGCGTGGTGGTATGCGACGAGCGCTAGCCCCAGGTCCACCTCGGCGGCGCCGTAGGCCAGCTCCTGGCCGGTGTCGTCCTCGTAGGTGAGCCCGATCCAGACCATGCCGCGCGGCGACCGCACCGCGAAGCTCACCCCCGCTCGCCGTCCGGGCGTGTCGATGTGGACGTCGTCCAGCGGCGTAAAGCCGCCGTCGGCGCGCGCGACCCGCACGCGCGGCTCGTCGCCGACGCGGTACAGGGCGTACACCTCGCCGTCGCCGCCGGCCACGACCGCGAATACGGTGGCATCCGGCGGCCCGGCGATCGGCGAAAACGCCGCGCCGTCGAACCGCCACGCGGTGCGCCCGCCGGTCGCGACGTAGCAGTCGGCCCGCGCGGCGCATGCGACCGAGATGCGACGGCCGGCACCGGCGAGGTCGCCGCGGCGCAGCCACTGAACGCGCCGCTGCCCGGGCGTGACGACCGCCGTTCCCTGGTCGCGGGTCCCGATGACCAGGCGGTCGTCCGCGGCCGCGAGCGCGATCGCGCCCGGCGGCACCGGCGCGTCGATCGCGCGAATCGTGAACGGCGAGCGCGACCGCGCGACGTCCGTGCCCGCGGCGAGGGGGACCAGGCGCGCGCCATCGCGGCGCAACCGGCGCGCCCCTGGCCGCGGGGCCGCCAGCGCGTACAGCCGCCGCGGCGTGAGTACGACGAGTTCGTCGCGGCGGCGTGCGGCCGCGAGCCACCGCACGTCCGGCGCGACGCGGAAGCTGGCCGCCTCGCCGTCCCGCACGATCGCGACGCGCTGCGCTCCGTCGGCGGCGTCACCCACGACAATCACCGCGCCGCCGGGCGCCTCCGCGAGAAACCGCACCGTGCGGACGGCCTGGTGGTCGGCCTCCGTGAGCTGAGCGAGCGTGCCGTCGATCCGGTGAACAAACAGGCCGTGCCCGGCCGTCCCGATCCACAGCGTGCCGGCGCGGTCGCGCGCGAGCGCCGTCACCGGCTGCGCCAGTCCCACGAGCCGCCAGTCCGCCTGCGGATCCGCGTACGCCAGGCCCGCCGGCCCGCCGACCCACACGCCGCCCGGCCCCGCCGGCGCCACCGCTCGCACGTCGGCCTCGATCGCAGACAGCGCCTCGGTCGGCGCCGGCGCGACACCGTCGAACACGCCCGCCTCGATGTCGTAGCGGCTCAGCCCGCCGTCGGTCGCGACCCACAGCCACCGGCGCCCCTCGTCGAGGGCGATCGCCATCACCCGATCGCCCGGCAACCCGTGGTCGGCCGTGAGCCACAGCCGCTGGCCGGTCGTGACGTCCCAGCGGTCCAGGCCGCGGCTCGTGGCCGCGAACACGTACGGCGACACCGCCGCGACCGACGACACCGGCGCGGTGTCCGTGAACGACCGAACGCGGACGGTCGCTCCGCGCGCCGGCACCGCGTCGCCGCCGCCGCGAGGACAGGCCGACAGCGCCCCGACCCCCACGGCGCACGCCCCGAGTATCCGTACCCAGCGGTGCATCCGGTCGCGGCAGCCTACCGCACGCGGCGACGGCGTGCCAAGGCGCCGCCGCGGCGACGGCGGGACGCCGGTGCCGCCCGATGGGACGGTCGACCCGCTGCGTTCGCCCGCATTCGCCGGCGCCGCCGACACGCCGGCCGTCCGCGCGCACATATCGGCGCGCTCGGCGCTGCCGCTGCGCGCTGCGCGGCGACCGCAGGCGCCGGCGTCGCGGTGGCGCCGCGTCCGGCCGGCCTGGCATAATGACGGCGATGGCCCGATCGCGACGCAAGCCGCCCGATCTGCGCGACGCGCTCGGCTCGTTCGTCCAGACGGCGCTCGAGCAGGTCGGCGCCGTGCGCGAGGTCGTCGAGCGCGGAGCCCAGGCGCAGCGGTCGCGCTACGACGCGATCCGGCTCGACCGCCGCCGGCGCGACGCGCTGGCGGCGCTCGGCGAGGCGGTGTACCGGCGAGCGGTGCGCGGCGCGCTCGGCGACCTGGCCGAGGATCCCGACATCGCCGAACACATCGACGAGATCGATGCGATCGACCAGCGCATCGAGGCGGCGGCGAGCCCGCGCGGCGGGTTCGCGGCGCGGTCCGGGTGGCCGCGCGGCCGCACCCGCGATGCGCGCGACGTACGCGTATGGCGGCCGGTTCCGCCGACCGCGGCGCCGCGCGCGCCGGACGACGACGACGAGCGCACCGACGCCGGCATGGCGGACCTGGCCGACCGCATCCGCCGCGAGGCCGCCGCCGCGGGCGACGCGCTCGCCGACGCGCTCGCGCCCCGCGCCGGCGCGGTCCGGTTCGACGACGCGTGGGACGACGACGACCTCGAGGAGTACATGCACGCCGACGACGTGCCGTCCCCCGCGGTCGACGCGGGGCGCGGCGCCGGGCGCCCCGACGCGCCCGACACCGCCGATCCTCCTGACCGGGCCGCCGGGCATGTGCCGGGCCGCGCCCGGCGGGCGACCCGCCGCAGCCGGCCCCGGCGCGGCCGCACCGACTGAGCGTGGACGCGGCGCTGCGCGCTCCGACGCAATGGCGCCCCATCGCGGCCGGGGCGGCGTATGCTCGCGCGGTGCCACGCCCGATCGCCGCGCCCGCCGCGCTCGCCCTGTGGACCGCCGCCAGTGCGTGCGGCGCCCCGCCCGACGCCGCCCCCGGCGACGCGAGCGCACCGGCACCTCCCGATGCGTCGCCCGCCGACGCGGCGCCGCCGGACACCCCGGCTCCCGACGCCGCCGCGCCGGGGCCGGACCTCACCCTCAACGCCGCGCGCGCGATCGCCGACCTGTCGGTCGAAGGCGACACGTTCGCCGCCGATGCATGCGAACTCGATCCGGCCGAGGCGTGCGTCGGCGCCCCGGGCGACCGGCGGCTTCTGCGGTTCGCGGTCGAGACGCCGAACCTGGGGCTCGAAGACCTGCAGCTCGGCCGCCCCTCGGCGGACAACCCCAACTACGTGTTCAGCGAGTGCCACGGCCACTATCACTTCGAGGGCTACGCGGTGTACCGGCTCGAGACGCCCGCCGGCGACCTCGTCGTCCCGGGCCGCAAGCAGGCGTTCTGTCTGCTCGACTGGCAGAAGTACGCGGCCGACGACCCGACGGTGAGCGACTCCGCGCGCTACGTGTGCAGCTTCCAGGGCATCCAGCGGGGCTGGTCGGACGTATACGAGGCGCGGCTGCCGTGCCAGTTCCTCGACATCACCGGCGTGCCCGACGGCGACTACGTCCTCGCGATCGAACTGAACGCCGAGCACCGCCTGCCCGAGATGCGCTACGACAACAACGTCGCGCGCATTCCCGTGCGCCTCGGCGATCCCGCGCTGTCCGGTCCGACCGAGCCGTGCCCCGCTGAGGTGGACGCGTACTCGACGCGCGGGGCCCACCGCGAATGCGGTTGGGATGCGCTGGGGACGTGGGAATGCGAGCCGGGCCGCCGGCTCCGCATCGGCTGCGCCGCGGCGTGCGGCCTGGGCGCGTGCACGGGGGACCCGATGCTTCGGGTCTGCGATCCGGCCGACCCGTGGGGCAACTGTTCGGCCACCCGCGCGCTCGGCGCCAACGACGACGCGTGCGGCAGCGCGTGCCCGCGGGTGCGCGACGTGGTGTGCCCGGCGTCCGGCCAGTTGGCCGTGTACGCCGCCGCGCGCGAACTCGGCGCCGCCTACACCTGTGAGGTCGATCTGGCGTACCCGTAGGGATGCGCGCCGGGGCGTGCGGCGACTTGACACCCCCGGTCTGCGCTGCTACTCAAGCAGCCACATACCGATCCCGTGGGGATATAGCTCAGTTGGGAGAGCGCTTGAATGGCATTCAAGAGGTCAGGGGTTCGACTCCCCTTATCTCCACCACGGACGCCCCGCCTCGCGGGGCGTTCGGCGTTTTCGGCGCCGCGCCGGCGCGCGCCGCGTCCGGGGCCGCGCGTATACTGGCGGCATGCGGGGACTCGCGATCGCGATCGGCGCGGCGGTCGCGCTGGCGCTCGCTGCGCCGGCCGCCGCGAAGGAACCGAGCAAGCGGGACAGGCGGCGGGCCGCGCAGCTCGTGCGCGACGCGCGGCGGGCCAAGAAGATGGGCGACCGCTACGCGGCGTCGCGCAACCGCCGGCTCAAGAAGCGAGCGATGCGGCGCTACCGGGCCGCCGTCCTCGCCTACAAGAAGGCGTACGCGCTCGTGCCGGAGCCGCCGATCGTGTTCGAGCTGGCGGAGGTCTACGAGGCGCGCGGCGACGTGCGGTGGGCGTGGCGCGGCTACGCCCGCTACCTGGAGCTGGCGCCCGATGGCGACCGCGCGCCCGAGGCCGCGGAGCGAGTCGAACGGCTCGCCGCCCAGCTCGACGGCGCCGGCGAGCCCGACGATCCCGACCTCGACCCGACCGACGTATTCGGGCCAGAGCCGGAGCCGCCCGCCGCGCCCGATCCCGAGCCGGAGGTCGCGACCGCCCCCGCGCCGATCGCGGCCGCGCGGCCGCAGACCGCGCCGGCGGACCGGCCCGCCCCGCGGCGCGGACGGTGGCTGCGCTACGGCGGCATCGGCACGGCGATCGCCGGCGGCCTGTTGCTCGGCCTCGGCGTCAAGTACGGGCGGGACGCCGCGGCGGCCAGCGACGCGCTGTCGGCCAAGGAGGGGCCGTGGACGGAGGAAGACCGCCGCCGCATCGACCGCGGCGAGTCGGCGGAGACCAAAGCGATCGCGCTGTCCGTGGCCGGCGCGGCGGCCATCGTCGCCGGCGGTGCGCTGTACTACCTGGGCCTGCGCACCGGCGCGCGCGGCGACGCCGGCGTCTCCGCGGTGCCCACCGCCCTGCCCGGCGGCGCGGGGCTCGCGGTCGAGGGGAGGTTCTAAGTGGCCCCGCGCGCGATCGCGCTCGCCGCCGTCGCCGCCGCGCTCGCCGCCTGCTTCGACCCGGACTACCCGGTCGGCCTGCCGTGTGGACCGGACCGGTTTTGCCCGCCGGGGCAGCAGTGCAGCGCCGACAACGTGTGCGTCGCGCCGGCCTCCGGGGACGCGGGCGCGGCCGCAGACGCGGAGCCGACGGCCGATGCGCGCGACGACGGCGGCCTCGGCCGGCTCCTGTCGATCGACATCGGGCCCGACGTCACGCTCGCGCTGGGCGACACGTACACGTTCACGGTCACCGCGACCTACGAGCGAGGCACCCGCGTCGAAGACAACACGCGGACGATCTGGCGCAGCTCCGACAACGGCGTCGTGTTCGTCGACTTCATGGGCGTCGCCAAGCCGCAGTCCCCGGGCACCGCCACCGTCACCGCCGACTTCGAGGGCCGGGTCGACACCGCCGACGTGACCGTCACGCCGGCGATGTGACGTCCGCGCCGGCGGGCGCACCGCCGTTTTCTCCATCGCACCCCTGCCCGCCGCGGGCGCCGTCCGGTAGGCTGGATCCGCGTGCAACTCGGACAGCGCCTCCTCCGCGCGGGCGAGATCACCGCGGAACAGCTCGACAACGCTCTGCGCCAGCAGGTGGTCTACGGCGCGCGGCTCGGCACGAATCTCATCGAGTTGGGCGCCGCCGAGCCCGACGCGATCGCGCACGCCCTCGCGCGCCAGCTCGGGGTGCCCGCAGCGCTCGAGCGCCACTTCGAACGCCGCGATCCCGCCGCGGCCGAGCGCCTGCCCGCGGTGTTGGCCGCGCGGTACACGGCGCTGCCGCTGGCGTTCGCCAACACGCGCGCCGGCCGCCGCCTCGTCGTGTGCTTCCGCAACCCGACGGACGCCGCCGCGATCGCGGCGGTCGCCGAAGCGGCGCGATCGCCGGTCATCGCGTGCGCCGCGCCGGAACTCGTCCTGTTGTACTGGCTCGAGCGCACCTACGGCATCGCGCGGCCGCCGCGATACCGCGCCGCCCACAAGGGCGCCGCCGCGCCGCTGCCGCGCACGACGTCCGACCGGATGCCCGCGGTCACCCAGGCGAGCCTGCTCGAACAAGCGGGCGTCGACGCGGCCGCGGCCGAAGCCGAGGCGCCGATGCCGGCGCTCGAGCTGGTCGAACTCGACGATCGGCGGGTCGCGCGCGACTACAGCCACTACGCCGCGCCGCCGCGACCCGCGACGGCGTCGCTGCTCGACCTCACCGCTGCGCGCGCCGCCGGCGCGGCGCCGGCGACTGACGGTCCACGGCTCACCGCATCGGCCGCAGCCGACGCGATCGCGCGAGCGACCGACCGGCGAGACATCGCGAATGCCGTGATCGCGTTCGTGCGCGCGCGCTTCGGCGCGGGCGTCATGCTCGTCGTCAAAGAGGGGATGGCGCTGGGCCACGCCGGCTGCGGCGGCGTCTTCACCGCCGAAACGGTCGAGACGATCCTCATTCCGCTGGCCTCGCCGTCGATGTTCCGCGTCGCGTACGAGGCGCAGCGCATCTGCCGGGGCGCACCGCCGGCCTCCGGCAAGGCCATCCACGACCGCTTCTTCAAGCTGTTTCCGCTCGACGGACCGCCGCGCGAAGTTGCCGTCGTACCGATCTGCGTGCGCGATCGCGTCGTCGCCCTGGTCTACGCGCACGCGCCCGGCGGCGGCCCCCTCGACGACGGCGCGGTCGCCGAACTCGAGCAGATCGCGCGCGCCGCCGGCGAGGGCTACGTCCGCTTGATCAAGCGCGCCAAACAGTGACGCGCCGATCAGGTCGCCGCGGTCGGCACGTGGCGCGCCAAGGGCGCGAGCGTCACGGCCGCCGCGACCGCGAGCCCGACGAACAGGTAGAGCACCGCGTCCCAGCCGAACGCGTCGCTCACCCACACCGTGAGCGGCCCTTGCAAGAACCCCCCGAGCGAGCCGACGCCGTTGACGAAGCCGCACGCGGCGCCCGCCCCGTCCGGGCCGCCCGCGTCCTGCGCCGCGGCCCCCGACACGAGGGAGTCGGCGCTAAACAGGAAGACGCCGACGAGCCCCATCGCGACAAAGTTGGCCACCATGCTCGAAGCGCCGACGGCCCGGTACAGCAGCAGCGCGCCGGCCAACAGCACGAACGACGCCATCGCGACGCCGACGCGACGCCGACACAGCAGGCGGTCGGCCACCCACCCGCCCGCGATCACGCCGGCGATCCCGCCCAGGTCGAACGACGTGGACATGTAGCCGGCCGCGGTGTCGCTGTAGTGCAGTTCGCGGCCGAAGTAGTAGGGCAACCAGAACCACAGCGAGTAGCGGATGAACTTGGCGCTGAAGTAGCTCAGCGCCAACAGCCAAATGGTCTTGTGCGCAAACATCGCGCGCCAGGCGGCGCGCCGCCGCAGGCGGGCGGCCGCGCGATCGACCGGCGGCGCCGCGTCCGGATCGCGAAAGCCGACGTCCGACGGCCGATCGCGGACCCACAGCCACACCGCGAACCCCGCGACCGCGACCCACAAACCGGGGCCGATGAACGCGGCGCGCCAGCCGAACCGCCCGAGCAGCGCCGTCGCGAACACGGTCGCCGCGATCGGCCCGACCTGATAGCAGGTACCCCAAAACCCGAGCCACACGCCGCGTTCGGCCGCGCCGAACCAGGACGCGGTGATCCGCCCGTTGCCGGGCCAACCGGTGCTCTGGGCGAGGCCGTTGAGTCCGAAGCCGAGGAGGAGCACCGCCATGGTGCCCGACAGGCCCACCGCCAGCGCGAGCGCGGCGGCGGCGAACATGCCCGCCGCGACCAGTCTCCGCGCGCTCACCGCGTCGCCGACGAAGCCCCACAAGAACTGGCCCCCGGCATACGTGGCCAGATACAGGCTGTCGACCGCCGCGAAGTCGGCCTTGCTGCCGAGGCCGACGTCCTCGATGCGTTTTTTGACGACCGAGAAGTTCTTGCGGGCGATGTAGAACGAAAAGTACGACAGCCACGTGAGGCCGAAAATGCGCAGCCGCCAAGACCGCGGCGCGCCGGGCGCGTCCGACATGCGCCGAACCTACACCACGGGATCCGGAAGCGGGCCGGCGGTCACGGCACCGGCGGTCACGGTACCGCCGGCGCGCCCGTGTCGGCCAACGACGTGAAGAACGCCAGCCAGTCGGCCACGGCGGCCGGATTGCGCTGAGCGACGAAATGGCCGTCGTAACCGTCCGGCTGGTACTGAAACACGGCGCCCATCCGCGCCGCGCCGTCGCCGCCGGTCTTGTTGAGTCCGACCGGCCGCGCGACCGTGGGCCGATCGATGTCCTCGATCACCGGCTCGACGACGTCGAGCGCGGCGGCCCCGGCCATGCGCTCGAGGCTCGCCGGCGGCGAGAACGTGTCGCCCGGCCCGTAGGTCATCAGCACGTGCTTGGACGCCACGCCGGCCGGCGGCCGGCGAATGAGCAGCGGCGCAAAGTTCACCGTATCGGCCGGGTCGAAGTAGGTCTGAAACACGGTCATGACCGGGTGGCTGCCGTCGAAGTCCGGATCGATGAGAAACTTCAGCCCGGCCTCGGCGTCGACCGGGCTCGTCTTGGTCGTGAGCGACACGGTGAGGAACGCGCCGGCGCCCGACAGCACCGCCGCCGGCGCGGCATTCGACACGGCGAGCGCCGGGATGCCGACGTTGGACCCCTGCGAGTGGCCGAAGTAGTAGCGGCGCGCACCGTCGAGCGCGACGTCGCCGACGCCCGGCACCGACAGCGGGCCGGCCTCGTGCAACCGGAGCACGTGCAGCACGTCGACGCCGCCCTGCAGGTGGTTGTCGCGCGCCGCCGGCGGATTGATCACGTTGAACATCAAACTATCCGAGTCGCGCGTCGACCCGGCCTTGCGCTCGCCGTGGACCACACCGTCGAAACCGATGGCGACCGCGGGCGTCGCCGCCGTCGCGAGCGCCTCGGCGACGCCGGTCGCGATGACCGACCGCATGCTGCCGCCCGTGCCGTGGCCGTACACCACGTAGGGCCAGCCGCCCGGCGGAGCCGGCTCCGCCTTGGGCACCGTCATGGCGAAACACACCATCTCGTCGCGCACCTTGACCGCCTCGCCGCCGACGAGGTTGAGCGCGCCCCCCTCGGTCTCGTACGGCGCGTCGCCCACCTGATAGATCGGAATGCGGATGCGACCGTGTATCTCGTAGTAGTTCGGATTGGGAGCGCCGCACGCGCGCGCGCCGCCGTCGTCGCACGGCGACACCGCGACGCCGTCACACAGGGTGAGATCCTCGACGAGCGGCGCCGGCTCCGCGGCCTCGGCAGCGGCCAGCGCGCGCATCCGCGCGGTCGGATCGGCCACGGTGAACACGGCCGCGCCGGCGACCGTCCCGGGGTCGATCCCCTGCGACGACAGGTACGCGCGCAGCGGCGCGTAGCGGTCCCACGCGGCCGCGAGCGCGTCGTCGCCGGCCGGCCGCTCGGACGCCAACACGGCCGCGAGGTCGGTGTCGGCGACGGCGGGGTCGCCCGACTCGAACGCCCGGATCGCCGTGGTGAGGACGACGGCATACGTGTGGCCCGGCAGCAGCGGGTTGTCCGGGTCGTTGCGCACGTTGAACCGGTGCTGGCAGTTGTACAGCGTGCGGGCCGTCGTGTAGCCCCAGGAGCGGCCGAGCGCGCTGCCGAACTCGGGCGCCCCCGGCGTCACGTCCACGAACTGGACGGCGTCGGCCGTCGCGGTGTCGAAGTCGACCCGCTGCGAAAACCGGAACGTCACGACCCCCACCGAACTGAAGCCGGCGAAGTCGGCGACGAGCGCGTCGACGTACCGGGAGACCACGTCCACCCCGAGGACCGACGGTCCGGGACGCGGGAAATCGCTCATGTCCAACGTGCCGTCGTCGGCGACGCGGATGTCGTTCGGAAACGGCAACCGAAAGAAATCGGCCGGCGGCGCCGACGGGCGCGGCACCTCGAAGAAGGCGCGGAACGGCGGCGCGTCGTCGGCGCAGTCGACCCCCGTAAACGGCGGGTACGCGATCGGTGGCGCCTTGCACGTGCCGTCCGGCGCGCACGCGAGCCCCGCGATGCAGTCGAGCGTGCCGGTGCACGCCTCGCCGAGATCGGAACTCCCCGCCGCCTGGCAGGTGCCGCCGAACCCGAACAGCTGGCACACCAGCCCGCGCGCGCACTCGGCGCCGGTCGCGCACGGGTCGCCGACGTCTCCGGTCCCGGCCGGGGCGCACACCCCCGCCGTCGCGGTCGGATCGGCGACCGGCTGGCAATACAGCCCGGCGCCGCAGTCGCGCGTGGCCCAACAGGAGCCGCCCAGCCCGACGGTGCCCTCGAGCTGGCAGGTACCGCCGGCGCACACGAAGCTGGCGGCGCAATCGCCGGCCGTTCGGCACGACTGGCCGAGGCCGCCGTCCGGCGCCGCGTCGTCGCCGTCGCGGCCGGAGTCGAACAGCGAGCAGCTCGCCACCACGCCGGCGGC
>RFGE01000169.1 GCA_003696105.1 Deltaproteobacteria bacterium
AGGCTCCCCCGGGTTGGACCTTTGTAAGTTTTCGTAAACCCACAATGATCCTCCCGGTGGGAGTTTTCAACTCTTCAGACGGTGATCGATCCGGGCTAGGGTTCGCCGCCCGGCGCGCGCCCGTGCCCGGTGGCTCGCGCCGGCCTCCCCGGCGGATCGCGCCGAGGTCCGCCGCCCGGTGCGCGCGCCCGGTCCGCCGCCCGGTTACCGGTCGCCGCGCTTGTAGTCCTCGAGCTTGCGATACAACGTCTTGCGGTCCAGGCCGAGTCGCGCCGCGGCGCGCGTCTTGTTGCCGCCCTCGTCGTCGAGCACCCGCAGGATGTACTCGCGCTCGAGTTCGGCGAGAGTCAGCCGGCGCGCCACCGCTCCGGCGAGGAAGTCCGTGTCGCGCCGCTCGCGCACGTGCTGCGGCAGGTCGTCCGCGCGGATTTCCTCGCCCGACGCCAGGGCGACGCACCGCTCGATCACGTTCTCCAGCTCGCGCACGTTGCCGGGCCACGGGAACGCGAGCAGCGCGCGCTGTGCGTCTGGCGCGAGGCGCAGCACGCGGGGCGGTGTCGCGCGCGCCGCGTGCTTGCGCAGAAAGTGTTCTGCCAGCGGCAGGATGTCCTCGGGGCGCGCGCGCAGCGGCGGCAGCGCGATGTGGATGACGTTGAGTCGATAGAACAGGTCCTCGCGAAACAGCCCGGCGCGCATCCGCTCCTCGAGGTCCTTGTTGGTCGCCGCCACGACGCGGACGTCGATCTTTTGTTGGCGCGTCGAGCCGATCGGGCGGATCTCGCGTTCTTGCAACACGCGCAGCAGCTTCGCTTGCAGGGGCGCCGCCAGCTCGCCGATCTCGTCGAGAAAGATGGTGCCGCCGTCAGCTTCGGCGAACAGGCCCTGCTTGTCGGCGCGCGCGTCCGTGAACGCGCCACGCTTGTAGCCGAACAGCTCGGCTTCGAGCAGCGTTTCGGGCACCGCGGCGAGGTTGACCGCCACGAAGGGCCCCTCGGCGCGCGGCGAGTGGTAGTGGATCGCGCGCGCGATGAGTTCCTTGCCCGTGCCGCTTTCGCCGGTGATCAGCACCGACGCGGTCGACCCGCCGAGCCGGTGCACCAGCGAGAACACCTCCTGCATGGCCTCGCTGGTGCCGATGACGTTGTCGAGTTCGTACTGGCCCTTGACCTCGCGGCGCAGGCGCTCGACCTCGCGCTCGAGCCCGCGCTCGCGGATCGCCTTGTCGACGACGAGGATCAGTTCCTCGATCTCGAAGGGTTTGGTGATGTAATCGTATGCGCCGAGCTTGACGGCACGGATGGCGGTTTCGATCGACCCAAACGCGGTGATCATGACGATGTGCGGCGGCCGCTGTCCGGCGCGCAGGTCGCGGATGAGGTCGAAGCCGTCGAGATCGGGCATGCGCAGGTCGGTGACCACCACGTCGATGTCGCCCTGCTTGGCGCGCGCGACGCCCTCGCGGCCGCCGGCGGCGCCGATCACGCGGTAGCCGGCGTCCGCGAGCTCCTCGACCAGCAGCTCGCGCATCGCGTCGTCGTCCTCGACGACGAGAACCTGAGCGCGGTCTCGGTCGACCGGCTCGCGACTGGCGTCGGTCCGGTGCGCGTCCATCCGGGCGACTGTAGCAAACGCGGCGCGAGCGCACCGTCGCGTCACCCGGCCGGATCGGCTGGCAAGTACACCGTGAACACCGTACCGCCGCCCGGGTTGTCGGCGACTTCGATCCAGCCGTCGTGGTCCCGGACGATGCCCTGGCACACGGCGAGCCCGAGCCCCGTGCCGCCTTCGCCCTCGCGCGACGTGTAAAACGGCTCGAAGATCTTGTCGCGGATCGATTCGGGAATGCCGGGGCCGCTGTCGGCGACGGTGACGCGGACGAACGAGCTCGCCGGGTCCGACTCGAGCCCCGGCCGCTTGCGTTCGACCACCGACGTCTCGACCTCGAGGCTGCCGCCGGCCGGCATCGCCTGGATCGCGTTGAGAAACAGGTTGAGGAACACCTGCTGGAGTTGGTCGGCGCTGCCGCGCACGGGCGGCAGCCCCTCGGCGCGAGTGAGCACGTGGCGGATCTGGGCCTTGGCGAGCTGGTTTTCGAGAAATTCCATGGTCGTGAGCGTCACCTCGTTGAGGTTGACGGCCTCCGGATCGACGGCCCCGACCTTGCGGCGCGTGAAGTCGAGCAGGCGCTGGATGATGCGAGTGATTCGCGCCGCCTGCTCGGCGATGATCGTCGCGTTCTTTTCCACCGCGGCCGGTGAGTCGGCCTTCCGCGCCAGCGCGCGCGCGCGGCCGGAGATGACGTTGAGCGGCGTGCCGACCTCGTGTGCGATCTCGGCCGCCATCTGGCCCATCGTCGCGAGCCGGGCGGTCTCGGCCAGCCGCTGTTCGAGAGCGAGCCGCGCCTGGTTTTGCCGCGCCGTCTCGGCCTTCGACTCGCGCAGCGAGAAGGTCATCTCGTTGAACCGCGACGCGAGCGCGCCGATCTCGTCATCGTGTTCGGCGAGCAACACGCCCGACAGGTCGCCCTGGGCGACGGAATCGATGCCGGCGATGAGCTTGTCGATCGGGCCGGCGACGGTGCGCCGCACGGTGAGTGCGATGACGGCGATCAGCGCCGCCATGATCGCGGCGATCGCGAGTACCGCCTCGAGCACCTCGTCGAGCCACCGCGAGCGCAAAAACGCGGTCGACCGGGTGAGGTCCACGCCGCCGACGATGTCGACGCCGTCCGGGTGGTCCGGGTTCGGCACGCGCAGGGGCAGGGCGACGGCGAGTTGGTCGTCCGCGTTGACGACCAGCTCGGGGAGCCGCAACGCGATGAGCCGGTCGAGACGAGCGAGCGCGGCCGCGCGATCCGGCGAGCGCGGACCGGCGAGTGCCGCCGCGTCGAGCACCAGCACGCGCCACGGCGAGCCGGCGCGGGTGACGGCTCGCGCGATCGCATCCGGCCGCGCGAGGGCCTCGTCGACGCCGATCGCTTCCACCGTGGCGCGGATCGACTGCGCCAGATCGACCGCCTCGTCGACCAGAGCGCGCCGGCGCTCCAAATGGCGCGCGCGCAGCAGGAAAAACGCGAACCCGACGAGGGCGACGGCGGCGACGGCCGAAGTCGTGACGGTGATGCGGGTGCCTACGCGCACGGGACGATGTCGCGGCGGCGGGGGCCGTTGCGGCCGCATGCGCGCCGCTCCGCCGCGATGCGGCGCACGACGCCAGCGTACTCGACGGGGGCGGCGCGGCAAAGTGCGCGGCCGCCGGTGCGCGTGCGCGGTCGGCGCGCGCGGGCGGCGGCGCGGGGGTAGCGGCGCGCGGCCGGCGCGGGATGCGCGGGCCG
>RFGE01000170.1 GCA_003696105.1 Deltaproteobacteria bacterium
CAGGTCGACAGCGCGGCCGTGCCTGCGCGCGCGCGCGCGCAGCCCGCGATCAGCTCGTCGAGCGCGCCGGCGCCCGGCGCCACGCCGCGCGCGACCAGCACGGCGATCGCCGTTCGCGCGCGCGCGGCGGCTTCGTCGGTGGGGGCGGCGCGCGCCGCTGCGGTGAGCGCGTCGAGCGCCGCGGCGCCGAGCCGCGCGAGCTGGTCGACGGCGTCGACCGTGCGGTCGCCGCGTGCGACCTGTTCCGCGAGGGCGCGCGCGCCGCCGTCGGCCGACAGTTCGAGGTCCGTGAGCACGTGTAGCTCGGCGATCGCGGCGTCGCGGTCCGCCGCGGTGATCACCGCCGTCGCGCACCGGGCCCGTACTGGCGGCGACAGCTCGATCCACTGCTCGGCGGCGCGCGGGTGAAGCCGAACGCGGAGCGTGCGGTCGCCGAGGACGAGCCCGAGTTCGCGCACGCCGCGCGCCACCACGCGCACGCCGGCGACCGGGTGATCGGTCCGCTGCCGAGCGGTGGCGAAGTCGCCGCGCGAAAACCCGGTCCAGGCCGTCGCCGGATCGCCGTCGGCCAGCTCGCGGGGCGGGGCGAGGTCCGCCGCGCCGGCGGCGCGCGCGTCCCGGCTCACCGCGTCGAACCGAAACGCGATCGGCCGTCCCGCCGGCGGGGCGCCGACGCGCGCGGCGGCGATGGGGGTGCCGGCTGGAAGTTGCACCGGCAACGTGGCGCGGCGAAACGCGCGGCGGTCGAAATCGAACATCTCGGCGTACAGGTAGGCGGGCGCGCCGTCGCACCGGGCGATCCCCGGGCGCGACTGGTAGCGGACGACGCCGGCCGGCGTGAGCGCGACGTCGCGGCTCCACTCGCCGTCTCGCCCCTGCGGTCCGACGGCCTCGTGCGCGAGGACGACGAGGTCGCCGCGGTCGTAGGCGAGGACGAGCGCCTCGGCCGCGGCCGGCCGGGGCGCCCGGCGCGGGCCGAACTCGGCCTGCGCGAGGATGACCGCGCGGCGACCGTAGCGGCGCGCCGACAGCGTCGCTCGGCGCAGCGGCAGGTCCGTCGCGCGAAACGCGCGCACCGCGCCCGCGCCGGGTGCGCCGCTGCGCTGGAGCGTCACGAGCCCGCTCGCCTCGACCCGGATCGCGTCGGCCGCGCCGTCGCCGTCGATGTCGAACCGCAGCTCCGCGGTGGCGACCGGCGTCTGCGCGGCCGCCCGCGGCTCGGTCATCGCCAGCGCGGCCAGCGCGGCCCCGGCCCAGGCAACCGCGCGCCGCAGCGGCACGACCGCCGGCTCGGCGCATCCGGCCGCGTTCGGCGCCCGCGGTGGCGCGGCCGGCGCCGCGACCGGAGGTCGGGCGCGATGGCGGTGGCGACGGGTCACGTGCGGAGTATAGTGCGCGCCCCGTGCGCCGGCGCGACTTCCACTACGACCTGCCGCGCGAGCTGATCGCGCAGACCCCCGCGGCGCGCCGCGACGCATCGCGGCTGCTGGTCGTGGGCGACGACGGTCTGGACGACCGGACGTTCGCCGATCTGCCGGCGCTGCTGCCGCCGGACGCGGTCGTGGTCGTCAACGATGCGAAGGTCGTCCCGGCGCGGCTGCGCGGCCACAAGCCGACCGGCGGCGCGGTCGAGCTGCTGCTGCTCGAGCCGCTCGCGGCGCCGGACCCGCGCGATCCGGCCGGCGGCCACCGCTGGCGCGCCATGGCGCGCGCGTCCAAGCCGCTGCGCGCCGGCACGCCGGTCGCGCTCGCCGGCGGCGGTCCCACCGTCCACATCGCGACCGACCGCGCGCCGGACGGCACCGTCGAGGTCGTGTTGCCCGAGCCGGCGGACGACCTGTGCGCGCGGTGGGGCGAGGTCCCGCTGCCGCCGTACATCGCGCGCCCGCGCGGCGCGACCCGCGAGGACGCCGAGCGCTACCAGACCGTCTACGCGCGCGCGCCGGGCGCCGTCGCCGCGCCGACCGCCGGCCTGCACTTCACGCCGGAATTGCTCGACGCGTTGCCCGGCGACGTGGCGACGCTGACCCTGCGGGTCGGTCCGGGCACGTTCGCCCCGGTGCGCGCGGACGACCTCGACGACCACGAGATGCACGCCGAGGCGTTCGACATCCCCGAGCGCACCGCGCGCCTGGTCGCCAGCGGCCGGCCGGTCGTTGCGATCGGAACGACCGTCGTGCGCGCGCTCGAGGCGTACGCGCGCGGCGACCGCGGCGCGACCCGGCTGTTCATCCGGCCGGGGTTCGCGTTTCAGGTCGTCGATCTGCTGGTGACCAACTTCCACTTGCCGGAATCGACCCTGCTGATGCTCGTGTGCGCGTTCGGCGGCACCGACTGCGTGTTCGCCGCCTACCGGCACGCCGTCGCCGCGCGCTATCGGTTCTACAGCTACGGCGACGCGATGCTGATCGCGCGGGCGGGCGGGCGATGGCGGACGGCGGCACCGGGGCGGAGGCCCGGCGCCGGATGAACACGCCCGGGTTCTCGTTCGAGGTGGTCGCCACCTCCGGGAAGGCGCGGGCCGGCGTGCTGCACACGCCGCGCGGCGACATCCCGACGCCGGCGTTCATGCCCGTGGGCACGGCCGGCACCGTCAAGGCGATGTTGCCGAGCGAACTCGAGGCGCCGCCGCTGGATGTGCGCATCCTGCTCGGCAACACCTATCATTTGTATCTGCGGCCGGGCCTCGACGTGGTGCGCGCGCACGGCGGCCTGCACGCGATGATGGGCTGGCGGCGCGCCATCCTCACCGACTCGGGCGGGTTCCAGGTGTTCAGCCTCGCGCACCGAAACCGCATCGACGACGACGGCGTCACGTTCCGATCCCACATCGACGGGTCGTCGCACCGGTTCACGCCGGAGTTGTCCATGCACATCCAGGGCGTGCTCGGGTCGGACATCGCGATGGTGTTCGACCAGTGTCCGCCCGCCGGCGCCAGCGACGCCGAGCACGAGCGGGCGGTCGCGCGGACGACCGCGTGGGCCCGGCGGTGTGCGGCGGTCGACCGGCCGCCGGGGCAGGCGCTGTTCGGCATCGTCCAGGGTGGGCTGGACGTCGGCCGCCGCCGCCGGCATCTCGCCGAACTCGTCGACATCGGCTTCGACGGCTACGCGATCGGCGGCCTGTCCGTCGGCGAGGCGCCGGAGGACATGTACGCCGTCCTCGACGCGTTCGCGGCCGACCTGCCGGCCGATCGCCCGCGCTATCTGATGGGGGTCGGGACGCCGGCGGACATCGAGCGCGCCGTGTTCGCAGGGGTCGACCTGTTCGACTGCGTGATGCCGACGCGCAACGCGCGCAACGGATCGCTGTTTACGTCCGAGGGCCGCGTGGTCATCTCGAACGCCCGCTACCGCGAGGACACCCGCCCGCTGGACCCGACCTGCCCCTGCGCGACCTGCCGGACGACGACGCGCGCCTACCTGCGCCACCTGTACACGAGCCGCGAGATCCTCTACAGCCGGCTCGCAACACTTCACAATCTCACGCATTACGCGCGGCACATGGCGTCGCTGCGCGCCCGAATCGTCGCCGGCGCGCGCGGCGCTTGACGCCGCCCGGGCGCGATGCTAAAGCTGCGCGTCTTTTAGGGTTTTCCCCAGGCGAGGAGACGTCTCGTGCAAAGTATGTCCCCGGTTTTGTTCATGCTCCTGATGTTCGGCGTGTTCTGGCTGCTGCTGATCCGCCCGCAGATGAAGCGCCAAAAGGAGCACCAGGCCATGCTCGCCCGCCTCAAGAAGGGGGACGAGGTCGTCACGCGCGGCGGCCTGATCGGCAAGGTCGTCGGCGTCTCGGACGCGATCCTCACCATTGAATTGCAGGAGAAGGTGCGCGTGCGCGTGCGGCGCGACTACATCGACAGCATGCACGGCGCGGCGGCCGGCGACGAGGTGCGGCGCGCGGCGTAGGCCGCGTCAGATCGACCCGCGCGGGGCGGCACACTGCGGCCGGCGCATTCGTCCGACAACCCGTCTGACAACTGAGACATCATGGATCGAAAGCTGAAATGGCGACTGATCTGGCTGGGCGTGCTCGTCATCGTGTCGCTGTTGACACTTGCGCCGACCTTCGCTCCCGGCCTGGTTCCGCCCGGTCTCGGCGGTCTGTTCAACCAGAAGATACAGCTCGGTCTCGACCTGCAGGGCGGCCTCCAGATCGTCTACAGCGTCGATCTGGACAAGGCGGTCGACGACAAGGCGTCGGAGATCAAGCGCGATCTGGACGACGCGTTTTCCGAGCACGGCATCGACGCGGAGGTCAAGACGCCGCTCACGCCGATCGGCGCGATCACGATCGTCGCGAAGGATCCGGCCCTGTACGACAAGATTCGCAGCGAGTTCCTCGCTGACTACGACGAGATCCTCGTCGACCGGCCGTGCCCGAAGGTGGACGAGGGCGCCCTGTGTCTGCGGGTCTCGTCCGATTACGCCGATCGCATCAAGGAGTCGGCGCTCGAGCAGGCGATCAAGACGGTGCGCGACCGCGTCAACTCGCGCGGCATCGCGGAGCCGAGC
>RFGE01000171.1 GCA_003696105.1 Deltaproteobacteria bacterium
CCAGAGCCGCTTCGAACGCCTTGATCGCCTCGGCCTGGTTCGAAAACCGTTCGAGGTACAAGTTCGCGATGCGCAGGTGAAGCGCGACCCGCTCTGCGACATCCGGGACGAGCGGCGCTTTCTTGTTCAGCGTGTTGACCAGATCGGGCCACCGCTTCATCGACTCGTACTGCGCCGCCATCGCATCGAGCGTGGCCACGTCGTCCGGCTGAAGCTGGTGGATCTGGTTGAGCGTATTGACCACCATGACGTCCAGCCGCAGTTGGTCGCGATAGATGTCGACCAGCTCGCGCAGGACGCGCACCTTCTGTTCGGTCGTCTTCGCGGCGCGCGCCTCCTCGTCCTTGAGCGCCTCGACCAGCGCGTTCCACCGTGCGTTGTCGCGCAGCACGCGGGCCAGTTCCCGGCGCGGCGCCCGCGTCGACGGATCCACGGCGATCGCCTTGCGCCAGGCATCGATCACCTTGTCGGGCGGCGCCCCCTCGGCCTCGAGCGCGCGCGCCGCATCGATCGCCGCGCGCTGCTCGTCCGAGATCTCCTCGGCGCCATCCGGCTCGTCGGCGACGG
This sequence comes from Deltaproteobacteria bacterium, assembly GCA_003696105.1. Classification (NCBI taxonomy): domain Bacteria; kingdom Pseudomonadati; phylum Myxococcota; class Myxococcia; species Deltaproteobacteria bacterium. The sequence continues at coordinate 568 of RFGE01000171.1, forward strand.
GCGGCGGCGTGCGATCCGAGTCGACCGCCTGCCCCGCGTCCGGCGCCGCCGCGCCCGCGTCAGCGGCCGCGGGTGCCGCATCGCCATCCGCCGCGACCGCGTCGTCCTTGCGCCGGCGCTTCTTGCGCTTCGACGCCGGCTTCGCTTCCGCCGGCGTCGACTCCGCGTCCGGGGCCGCCCCCTGCGTCGCCTCCGCGTCGGTCTCCGGCCCGGCCGGCGGCTCGGTCTCCGACGCGGCCGGCTCGGCGGCCTCTGCCGCGGGCCCGGCAGCCGCATCGAAGTCGGCGAGTTCGGGCGCATCCGGATCGAGCTGGCGCACGACGTCGAAGTACTTGCGCGCGCGCTCGACATCCCCCATTTCGCGCCACGCGATCAGGCCCGCCTGAAGCGCCATGTATAGCTTGCGGTCGTCGTCCAGGTGGCCGAGCATCGCGTCGGTGAGGGCCAACACGCGCTCCCACTCGTTGGATCCCCCGAAGATTTCGCGCACCAGGTGGAACGCGGCGACCTGCGCGGGCGGAGGCGGCGCGCCGTTTTGCGACGCCGCTTCCATCGCCTTGGCGAAGAACTTGGCGGCGCGTACGCGGTCCTTGAAGCGCTGGACCCACTCGAGCGCAAACTTGCGGTACAGCGCCGCGCGCGTCGCATCGTCCGCGGCCGCATAGGCGCGCCTTTCGTGGAGCTGCTCCAGGTCGTCCCAGCGCTCGCGCTGCGCCAGGAGCAACTCGTACGCAAAGTTGGCGTGTTCGTTCTGGGGGTCGAACTCGAGCACCCGCTTGAGCAGCCGCTCGTACGTGTCCTCGTCGCCGCCCTCGTTGCGGACGATGCGCGCGGCGCGAAGCAGCATGCGCGCGGCCGTCGTGGAATCGGCCTTGTCCGCCTCGGCCACGAGTCGATCCACGGTATCGGCCCACAGCTCCGGGTCGTACTCCGCCGCGGCGAGCGCGTCGCGAACGCGCACCGAATCGGGGTCGACCTCCAGCGCCGTCTTGAGCAACGAGACCGCGCGGTCCCGGTTGCCGCAGTCGAGGTGCGCCTCGCCGACGAGCGCGGCCAGTTCGGCCGCCGCCCGCGGATCGCCGGCCGCCTTGAGCTGCAGTTCGCCGACCTTCGCGACCATCTCCAGGCGACCGAGTTCTCGGTAGACCTCGCGCGCCCGCTCCAGCGCCTTGATGTTCGCCGGATAGATCTTCCACGCGCGCTGGTACAGCGCCAGCGCGCGATCGCGCTCCGGTACGACCTCCTCGGTCAGCACGGCGAGATCGAATAGAAGCTCCGAGCGACGTGCGACATCGTCGATCTGATCGAGCTCGCGCTCGAGATCGTCGATGGCCTGATTCCAATCCCGGTACCTGCGCAGTCGCTCCTTGAACTCGCTGCGAATTTCCATCGGCGGTCGGCCCTCTTTGCTTGTGACGACACGGGCCTCCCCCCGGGCGACGTCGATCGCCCGGTCGGGGCATGAGACCCGGAAGCTTGTATATCACGGAAACTACAGCGTGATCAGTACAACCACGAGCGATCTGGACGCGCGCGTACGGGCACCGCGACCTCGCGGTCACCGGTCGCGAAGGCCGTCGCCCGAATCGGCTGCGCGCGCTGCGGGTGAACGGCTCCGAGACCGGTCGCTACTCGTCGCGCCCCCGCGCCGCTGGCGGTTCGCGCGGGGCGCGGGGCGACGGCGGCGCCGCCGCCAGGTCGGCCCGACCACCGGATCGATGCGCCGCCGCCAGGTAGGCCGACCGCCGGATCGATGCACCGCTGCCGCGCGACGACGGCGCGCGGGTCCCCGCCCACCTTGCCGCGCGGGGAGTTGCGCCGGCTCGATGCACCGCTGCCGCGCGACGACGGCGCTGCCGGCCCGTCCAGATCCCGCGCCGCGCACGGGATTCGAGCGCGGCGGCCGGCGCTCGCGCGGCGAACGCCGGCCGATCCGGCGCCGCGCGTCGGCCCGGAAACGCACGCGGCCGCCGACCGGTCCGGTCGCGTCGGACCAGGGCCGCCGCGCGCGGGCCGTCGCCCGCGACATCGCCGGCGCTCCGCGTCCGGCCCCCGATCTCGCGGGCCGCCACGCCGTCGACGACGCGCGTCGACGATGCGCGCCGCGCATCGCTGTCGGACCGACCGCGCCCGCTCGTCGCGGTCCATCGGACGGACGCGCGCACGTCGCCGCACCCACTCGCCCATCCGCGACCGTGCGCCGCCTCGCGCCGATCCCGGCGTGGCCCGACGTTCCGGGGCCCCCGCGCGCTCGGGACTCCGCGGCGCCCACGGCCGGCGCTACATTGCCATCAGCCGCATGAGCATGTCATTGGCGGCCTGCAC